>JAJAZO010000460.1 GCA_026785745.1 Chitinophagaceae bacterium
AGCAATGGAAAGTCTACAGGAAATTAACCCCGATAAAGAAAAGGCATCAAACCCACAGCTGATGTTTTTATGCCTGCATGCTTCCGGTCTTACATTAATCCCCACTATTATTATTGCAGACAGGGTAGCCCTGAAATCAGCTCATCCTACAGATATTTTTATTCCTTGTATGATTGCCACTTTTGTAGCTACGATAGCGGCAATGCTGATAGTTTCTTTCAGGCAACGTATCCGTGTTTTTCAACCGGTAATTTTATTTTGGATACTCGGCATCTCAACAGCAATCGCTGCTTTAATTTATTATATCAAATCATTGGATGCACAAGGGTTGCAGCTATTTTCAACCAGCCTGAGTAATGGAATTATATTGTTGATTTTTTTATTGATTGTGCTCGGCGGTATTTTTAAAAAGATAAACATTTTTGACGCTTTTATTGATGGGGCAAAAGGTGGATTTGAAACTGCTGTAAGAATTATACCATACCTCGTAGGCCTGTTGGTTGCTATCAGCCTGTTGCGCAATAGCGGTGCTTTTGAATTTGTACTAGATGGTATTAAAAATATTTTTGTTATGCTGAATGGCGATACAAGAATTGTTGACAGCCTGCCAACAGCTTTAATAAAACCCTTAAGTGGGAGTGGGGCAAGAGCTATAATGATTGATACTATGAATGCACATGGCCCGGATTCTTTTGCCGGTAATTTGGCTTCCGTATTTCGTGGCTCTGCCGATACTACTTTTTATATTATCGCAGTTTATTTTGGTGCTGTTGGAATAAAGAATACAAGGTATGCCGTGACAACAATGCTGCTGGCTGATTTGGCGGGGATTATAACTGCCATAGCGATGGCGTATATTTTCTTTGGGTAAATTTTACTAAGGCCCGGAGCCGGTAACTATCGCCTCCGCTTTGCACATGGCCCTGCGGGGAGACTCCGGAAGGGAAAAGGCCTGTCTGACATGGGTTTTTAGACAAATTTTAGTTACCAGATTTAAAAAGTAAATTTGTGGAAACAAAAATAATAATCATGGCAACCCCAACCATATCGCAGGAAATGCTGAACTACTTTATGCAGCTCAATGATGCGGAAAGAAAATCTATTTTGGAGATGGCGAAGACATTTTTAAGCAGCCGTAAAACAGATATGAAACCGCAAAGCCTGGAAGAGTATAACGGGGAGGTGGAACAGGCAGATGCAGAAATAGAAGCTGGCGACTATGTTCCCCACGAAGAAGTAATGAAACGTTACTTGAAACAGTAATTATCAAAGCATGTTAATAAGTATTAAGTGGAACAAAAGGGCAATAAACCAGTTTGATGAAGCGATAGAATGTATTGAAAAGGAATCTCTGACAAATGCAGATAAAGTAAAGAGAGAAATCTTGCTGAAAATAGATAGCTTATTGCAACACCCCGAAAAATATAATCCGGATAAATACAAAACAAAAAATGATGGCAGCTTCCGGACTTTTGAACAACACCGGTACCGTGTATCGTATCGCTATAAAGGAACTGATATTAGAATCATCCGCATCCGGCATACTAAAATGAATCCATTAGAATATTAGTAATGCCCTTTCTTTACTGCTGTTGGTGTTCATCAAAAAGCATCACGCCGTAGTTAGCTGCAAGTTTTGGGGACACTGCTAACTTGCAAGTTCCTGCAAGAAATTAACTTTGACAATTCACACCGACAAACATTAAATAAACAGTGGAATATATTACAAGCAGAGGATTTGAACTACCAACCGACCAACACAAAATGGAAAATTTTGATTGGTTTAACATGTGGAGCAACAAAAATTTTCCTTATCACGAATTACTTTTAGGCGACACACTTTATTGGTTTGACACGACAGCTCAAAAACTTGTTTGGAAAACTGAAGTGGTTAAAGTTGACCGCTTCCCCTATTCCGACAAGCAAGAAATTTTTGACCGCTATCCAAACAGTTTGGGTTTAAAATACTATGACAGCAGACCTGACAGCGGATATTTTGTTGGGTACAAAATAAAAGTCATTGAGAAAATAAACAGAGATAAACCGACAGGTTTTCGTTTTCCTCAACTTGGTTGGCTTCGGGTTGACAATGAAATTTCTCAAAAGTGGTTTAATAGAAATCCTATTGAGGACATCAACATTCTTGACGACAACATTTCGGCAGACGACAAAACAATTAGCGAACAACTTGCTTTTCTAAATTTGAAAATGCAAAATGTTTCGCCAGAGAGGATTGACAAACTCGTTTCAATGACCATTCGCAAGGATACGAAAATTATAAATGCTTTAAAAAAATCTGCTGACTTCAAATGTCAATTTCCAGATTGCGGACAACAAATAAAAAAGAAAGGCGGAGGATTTTATGTTGAGGTTGCTCATGTCAAATCTGTTTCAACAGGCGGACAAAGTGTTTTAGGAAACCTAATTGTTCTTTGCCCAAACCATCACAAAGAATTTGACTACGGAGAACTTTCAATTAGTGAGCAGACAACAGACAATCTTTCGGGACTTCTAAACGGCAGACAGTTTGAAATTAAATTGACGAGATGAGGACTGAAGTTCTAACAAACTTTTCTGCTGACTTGAAACTGTATCGCTTCTTTTTTATATTATCGCAGTTTATTTTGGTGCTGTTGGAATAAAGAATACAAGGTATGCCGTGACAACAATGCTGCTGGCAGATCTGGCGGGGATAATAACTGCCATAGCGATGGCGTATATTTTCTTTGGGTAAAAT
>JAJAZO010000461.1 GCA_026785745.1 Chitinophagaceae bacterium
CGAAAAAAACTTTTTTGTTTTGGATAAATGGTGAACAGGTAATGCAAGACTTAATGGCCCGCACATACCCACACAGTGCAGGCTGCCTGCCGCACCCAGCGTAAAACCTGCTATCATTACCGGCCAAAGCATTACAATACAGATAGATTCTTTTCAGAAAAATATGTTTTGCCATCATCACTCCAGCTAATCTTTACTGTATAATTTCCGGCAGAGATAGCAGTTGGTTGGAATACCTGTATTCCTTCCGGGCTGAGTTGCAGTGGAAATTTCTTATCCTTAGTTTGGTCGTAAGCACAATAGAACCAAACATCACCAGAAATGTTTTTATTTTTCATTTCTACAGGCAGCTCAAGGGTAATGCCAGCATCCGTCTGCATTATTTTCACCGGCGAGCTAAGTTGGTTGGCCCGGTTAGAACCATCAATAACTTGCTGATAACGCAGTTCGCTTTTGTAATAATCCTTTTCCACTAATTCATAATTAGTGTTTACTGACCGGTAAACCAGGTAAAGCATACCAGCACCAAAGACAATGAATGTAACTAACAATTTATTTCCCCAGTTCATAATCAATTATTTTAGTGAATTAATATTTTCCAAATGGCCCGGCAAAATTGGTAACGAGTGTAGTAATTTTTTTATCTCCATCATACAAACCAACTTTTAATTTCATTTTACGGCTGGTTACAAATTTTCTGGGTAATACCACAAAGAAGGAGCCGCTGGCCTGGTCTTCCTGTTTCAAATGAATATCAGTGGCTCCAACGAGTTCTATTTTGCCAGCACTGCTTGCATCTCCTTCCAGTTTTAGTGTAACAGGAATATTATTATTTGTTTTATTAATCACTTTAATATTGAAGAGATTACTCAGACTATCGGCACCTCGTTCCTGGTACAATTGGCCTTTGGTACGTATTATAGTACCGTCTATGTCTTTCCGGCTTACTAATAGTAAAGTAAGAATGCCCGAAAGTAAAAGGAGTAATGCGGTGTAAAATTTCATCCGCCCCGTATAGCGGAGTTTCTTTCCTTCCGAGATTCCATTTTCTGATGCATAACGGATAAGACCTGTCGGCTTATGAATAGCCAGCATCATTTTATCACAGGCATCAATACAGGCGGTGCAGCCCACACATTCCATTTGCGTACCGTTACGGATATCAATTCCGGTAGGGCACACTTTCACACACTGAAAGCAATCAATACAATCGCCAGAGCTTATTGTTGGAGCAGCAGTTTTTTTATACTTATCCCTTGGTTCTCCTCTTTTATAATCATACGCTACAACCATGGAGTTTCTGTCGAGCAACACACTTTGCAAACGGCCATAGGGGCAGATTACCGTGCAGACCTGCTCTCTGAAATAAGCATACACCCCATAAAAAATAAATGAGAACAGTATAATTGACAGAAAACCGACCATGAGTTCGCTTACCGGCTCACTGATTATATTGTTCAACTCATCAATGCCGATTATGTACGCCAGGAAGAAATTGGCAATGATAAACGACAGCAAAAAGAAAGCAAAATGCTTGAATGTTTTCTTTCTTATTTTTTGCGCTGTCCATGGCGAATTTTTTAAAAGTTTCTGTTTGGCTGCATCGCCTTCTATAAGGTATTCCACTTTGCGAAAAAGCATTTCCATAAAAATTGTTTGCGGGCATACCCATCCGCAAAATAGCCGGCCAAACGCTGCGGTGAAAAGAACGATGAAGATGATAAAAGTTACCATCGTTAATCCGAAAATAAAAAAATCTTGCGGCCAGAATATTTTTCCAAAAATGATGAACTTGCTTTCGGGTATATTGAATAGAAACAACGGCCTGCCATTAAATTTTAAGAATGGCAAGGTAAAGAACAGGGCAAAGAATCCCCAGCTAACCCAGGTACGGATATTATAGAACTTTCCTTTTGGCTTTTGTGCAAATACCCATTTCCGTTTCCCTTTTGCATCTACGGTGGCTATCCTGTCACGGAAAGATTCTTTTGTTTGTTCTTGTTGGTTTGTTTCTGTTTCAATCATATCATCACTTGTTTCACTATTTCATCTCAATTATTTATTTGTTGCCTGCAGAGGCCGTTGTTGCAGAATCGGCAGGTGTTTTTGGCACAGCTTCTTCCTTATATAGTTCCCCCTGTTGTTCTTTTGGGTTGACAGGCTTACTTCCTTTTAATGTTTTGATATAGCTGGTTAATTGAGCAATTTGCTTCGCTGACAAATCATCCTTCCAGCTTCTCATTCCTTTGCTGGTACCGTACTTGATTGTTTTAAAGATATCTTTTACATTGCCACCATATACCCAATAATCATCAGTTAGGTTGGGGCCAACGGCATTACCACCGCCATCAGCATTGTGACAAGCAGGACATTTTGAAGGGTCCATAAACAAAGCTTTACCTGCGGCAATGTCATCAGCACCGGTTAAAAGCGTCACGGTATTTTCATCTACCAAATCTCCTTTCTTCTTCAGGTACTCCTGTATTTTTATTTCTGCTTTTGCAACAGACATTTCATACTCTTCTTTGCTGGATGGACCTTTATGTGATACTTCAAAACGCCACAAATAAATTACTGCAAATAAAATGGTGGCATAGAAACCATACAACCACCATGGCGGAAGCTTGTTGTTCAGTTCCCTGATGCCATCGTATTCATGACCTAAATCCAGTTCGGCTTCCTGGCTAACCGGACGTAGCTTATTCATTTTATCCCACCAGCTAAGTTTGTTTACTTTTTCTTCTGTGGTTACTGCCAGTTTTTTTTCTGTTATTGTTTTTTCCTTTTCCTTCTTTAATAAAAGTTTGATATTAAGTAGCAGCACAATGATGACAAGCAATTCGAGAAACAGAACAGTTACCATTACATAAAAGGTGGAAGCATCCATACCGCCAATTAGTTTGGAGGTCTTTGTAACTGTATCAGTTGTAGCCTGTGCCAGTACAGAAGCCGGGTTAAACAACATCAATAGCAGCAATACAATAACTGATTTTCTGGCTTTTTCTTCAATTCTTTTTTTCAGTTTGACATCTGCAGCACCGATAACAATATTGGCGAGAATGCCAATAACAATTAAAAGGAGCAGCATCAAATTAATAAATGTTACTGCTAATGGATTGCTGAATACGGATGGTGCAGGTGGCCCACCGGCATAAGCAGGTTGAGCAATGCATACTAACAGAATGGCAATCAGCCCTGAGATATATTTTAAATAGTTACGCATAAATAAAATCGTTACAGGTTATTTTAATGCTGGTTATCAAGTGGAATGTTGCTTACTTCAATAAAGTCTTTCTTTTTTGTTTTGAATACCCAGGTAAGCATTACTACAAAAAACAAAAAGAAAATTGTCAGCGATATAAGCCCTATTATATCTACGCCACTTACTTTTTCCAGATAGTTTATGAATTTCATATTGGGTGTTTTATTTTTTTTCTGAAATCGGTTTAGGTTCTCCCTGTATATCACGACCCAGTCGTTGCATATATGCGATGAGGGCAATTATTTCCCTGTCTGATGATGTTTCTATCTTATCTTTTTTCAGGTTGCCTGCAATTGAATCAGCCTGCTTCATCAAATCCACATTTGCTATTTTATCATAGTCTTTGGGATAAGGAACACCCAATTTTCTCATGGCTCTTATTTTAGCTGCTGTGGTTGATATGTCTAATTTGTCATCAAGCAACCAGATATATCTTGGCATGATTGAACCCGGAGAAGTGAGGCGGGGGTCATACATATGTGTGTAATGCCAGGAGTCGGGCCTTTTGTTTTTATCAGCTCCTTCTCTAGCTTAATCCGGCCCGGTTCTTTTACTTCCCCATTGAAAAGGATGGTCATACACAAATTCACCGGCTTTTGAATATTCACCATACCGTGCCACTTCATCCCTGAACGGTCGAATCATTTGTGAATGACAGGTGTAGCAACCTTCTCTTACATAAATATCCCTGCCCTGTAACTCTAGCGGAGTATATGGTTTTACACTGGCAATAGTTGGCACATTAGATTTTACAAGGAATGTCGGAATCATTTGTACTAATCCACCAATGGCAACAAGTATTAAACTTAATACCAGCATGGTAAGTGGTTTTCTTTCAATAACACGGTGCCAGTATTCTTTTTTTTGTGATACAGCTTTTACAATTGGTGCAGCTTCTGCTGCTTCATTTGGAATAAATGTTCCCTTAGCAATTGTTTTATAAAGATTATACACCATGATAAATGCACCGATGAGGTACAATGTGCCACCAACACTGCGGGCCACATACATGTATTTGATATTAGTGACAGTTTGCATGAAGTCAAATCTCAACTGACCTTCGGGAGTAAACTGTTTCCACATCAGGCTTTGCTCAAATCCTGCCCAGTATAATGGCACTGCATAAATGATGATGCCAATGGTGCCGAGCCAGAAGTGATTGGTGGCTAATTTTTTTGAATACAAACTTGTGCCCCACATTTTGGGAATCATATAATAAAGGATGGCAAATGCCATAAACCCATTCCATCCTAATCCACCTATATGCACATGCCCGATTGTCCAATCGCTGAAGTGAGATATTGCATTTACACTTTTTAAGCTTAACAAAGGTCCTTCAAAAGTGGCCATACCATAACAGGTAATGGCTACTACCATAAATTTAAGAACAGGGTCTTCTCTTACTTTATCCCATGCACCACGCAGCGTAAACAAACCATTCAGCATACCACCCCAGCTTGGCATAATTAACATAATAGAAAAAACAACACCGAGTGATTGTGCCCAATCTGGTAAAGCGGTGTATAACAAATGGTGAGGGCCAGCCCAGATATAAATAAATATCAATGACCAAAAGTGAATAATTGAAAGACGATTGGAATATACCGGCCTGTTGGCAGCTTTTGGAAGAAAATAATACATCAACCACAGCACCGGCGTAGTTAAAAAGAACGCAACTGCATTGTGCCCATACCACCATTGTACCAACGCATCCTGCACTCCTGCATACCAGCTATAACTTCCGGTTGCGGAATAAGGCAATTCGATAGAACGTACAATATGCAGCAATGCAACAGTAACCCAGGTAGCGATATAAAACCAAATAGCAACATACAAATGCTTTTCTCTTCTTTTAATAATGGTACCAAACATATTAATACCGAAGATTATCCATACTAAAGCAATGGCGATGTCTATGGGCCAAATCAATTCTGCATATTCAGCACCGTTATTTAATCCAAGCGGTAGCGTAATAGCAGCAGCAACAATTATGAGTTGCCAGCCCCAGAAGTGAATCCAGCTTAATTTATCACTCCACATTCTTGCCTTGCATAACCGCTGCAACGAATAATAAATTCCGGCAAATGATGCATTACCTACAAAGGCAAAAATGATGGCATTGGTATGCAACGGACGAAGACGGCCAAATGTAGTAGGGGCTAAATTTAAACTGATGGCTGGGTAATACATCTGGATAGCAGCCCACAGACCAACAATCATCCCAACAATACCGAAGATGACGGTGGCATATCCAAAAGCTTTTACAATCTTGTTATCATAATAGAATTTTTCAACTTGCATGCTTTGATTTGTTTCTTGCATAACCGGGTTTGTTTATTTTGTTTTGGTTGAAGAAGAAGGTTTATCATCAAAAAGAATACGGGAAGGGGGGGAGTATTCATCTTCAAACTGCCCTGATTTTACTCCCCATAGAAAGGCGATTAAGAAAATAGCCGCAACGGAGATACTGGCTATCAGGAGGATAATTATTACACTCATTGGTTTATATTAAAGGAGTAAAAGTATTTTGCGACCCGTCGGCAGGAGATAATGAGTATCAGGAGAAAAACTGATTTTTGTCAGCTTATAATAGCAGTTCAGGCATGGTTTAAAGCTTCATTCGCTTTGCCAGCAGGCTGCTGCTGCCAAAAGTGATAAGCAGGATGCTGAGAGAGCTGCTCGGCATCAGTATAGCTGCGACCAACGGAGAAAGATTGCCCTGCACAGCAAAGAATAAGCCGATAATATTATAGACGATTGACAGTACAAAGCTTGCTATTATAATATTCCTGTTGGCCCGGCAGAGTTGAATGAACTTGTTTAGGCGGGATAATTGTTTTGCTTCAATAATCGCATCGCTGGAAGGGGTGAAGTTATTAGTCTGTTCTGCTACCGCAATTCCAATATCACTTTGCTTTAAGGCACCAGCATCATTCAGCCCATCACCTATCATCATCACTTTTTCTCCGTGCTGTTGCAAATGCTGTATGTATTGAAGTTTATCCTCCGGCTTTTGATGAAATAACAGGGTGGCTTTTTTGCCCAGCAACCTTTGCAGATTTTCTTTTTCTGCTTCATTATCGCCAGATAAAACAGACAAACGATAATTGCCTTTCAGCTTTTTTAATAAATCAGGAATTGCTTCCCGGTAATGGTTACTAAAAAGAAAATATCCATACAGTTTGTTTTCAATATTGATAAAAATAGCGGTGCCGGTCTGTCTTTCTGCAATGCCCGTTACAAATTTGCAGGAACCCAATTTCAATAAATCATCATTTGCAAAACCTTCAATGCCCTGTCCCGTTGTTTCTTTAAATCCTGCTACGTCGGTTCTTTTTTCGGTAGAAAGATGTTTAGCCAGTGCTTTACTCAACGGATGAGAGGAACAGGCTGCTAATGCAGCTACTTGTTGTTGCTGGTAAGCAGTTAACTCAGTTCCTTTATAGGAAATATTTTGTTGTTGGGTTGTAGTCAGCGTTCCTGTTTTGTCAAAAACAATATGCGTTGCCTTTGCCACGTCATCAATAGTCTGGGCACTTCGCAGGTAAAAATGGTTCCTGCCTAATATGCGGAGAATATTTCCGTTGGTAAATGTATTGGACAAAAGCAGGGCACAGGGGCAGGCAATAATAAAAATGGATGTAACGGCCGGCCATAATCTTGCCGGATCATTTATTTGCCAGTACACAGCTGTTGCAATAGCGATAGACAAAACGATATAAGTGAAATAGCGGCTGAGTAAATGAACGAATGAAACGCTTTTCGACTGCTCCTCTTTCTTCACCCCGATATCTATCTGGGCATCCTTATTCCAGAGTTTGGTAAGATAACTTTGGGCCACTTCTTTCACCACCAGTATTTCAATATTGCCACCTGTTTGCTTGCCTCCGGCATAAACAAGTTCACCCACTTCTTTTAGTACAGGCAATGATTCGCCGGTAACAAAACTGTAATCAATAAAAGCCTTTCCTTTTGTCAATATGCCATCGGCAGGAATTAATTCTTCATTATGAATCAGCAAAGTATCACCAGGTTTTATGTCTGGTAATGCAGTGGGTATTTCTTTTTCTTCTTTTAATACGGAAATAGCAATCGGAAAATAAGAAGTATAATCCCGTTCAAATGATAATTGACGATAGGTTTTATCCTGCAAAATTCTTCCGGCTAACATAAAGAAAACAATACCTGTCATGGAGTCAAAATAACCGCCACCAATGCCACTGATAACTTCATAGGCACTGCGGATAAAAGTAATAATGATGGCCAAAGCAATTGGGGCATCAATATTCAGGACTTTGTGTTTCAGGCTTTTCCACGATGAAGTATAAAAGGGGAGAGCTGAGTATAATAAAACCGGAATAGCCAAACCAAAATTTATCCAACGGAAAATACTCCGAAGGCCCGTTTCACTTGCATCAATGCCAAGGTATTCGGGAAAACTCATCAGCATGATATTGCCAAAGCAGAAACCGGCAATACCAAGCTGATACACCATGCTTTTATTAATGGCCGGTCTTTTCTCTTTCAAATCATTCAGGCTGATGTATGGCTCATAACCAATGCTAGTTAAGGTCTCGGCTACTTTTCGCAGACTTGTTTGCCCGGTCAGCAAAACAATATCAACTTCTTTTCGGGTAAAATTTACTTTGCTTGATATAACACCATCATTAAGCCGGTACAGATTTTCCAGCAAGTAAAGACAGGAGCTACAGTGTATTTGCGGCAGGTAGAATGTTACATGCACCTGTTTATCATCCCTGAAACTGAGAAGTTGTACCTGTATTTTCTCATCATCCAAAAAAGCGAATTTATCTTTCCTCAATTTTATCTGCTGGCTGATGCCGGGGTTTTCGTTCAGATTATAGTATTCGCAGAGGTCGCTTTGGTTCAGTATCTGGTACACCATCTTGCATCCTTCACAGCAAAAATTTTTCTCTTGCCGCTGAATCCTTTCGTTGGGGCAAGTTTCACCGCAATGGTAACACTGAGTTTTTTTAGCTGTAAGGTCGGGTGAAGGCATAGGTTTCCCACAATAAGGTGCTAAAGTACCTGCTCCTGTAAATGGTAAGGGTGAGTAACTTCAAAGGCTAACCTGATTTATATCAGTTACAGTGATTTGTTCCAATTAGTTTAAGGAGCAGCTATTTGTTACATTAAATAATTTCAAGGCTTTTGGAAACAGGATATTGTTTTCCAGGTGTACATGCCTGTGTAAGTCAAGTTCAAAAGCCTCTAATGCAGCATAAATAAGGCGATAAGTAGTGCAGGCATCAACAGGCGGAGTAAAATTGTCTGTTAGATTCCTTATTTCTGCAAGCAAACTACCTGCATGGTCATGTTCCTGTTCCATCATATTAATAGGAGAAAGGAGGTAAGTATGGTTGATAATGATTTCTTTTCCTTCATTCACTATCTTTTCCACCTCTTTAATCCGGGGAAATAAAACTAATTCCTCTTTTTGCATGTGATGTTCCATTTCTTCTTTGACTGCTGTAAATAACTGAAGAACTTTTATCATTTCTGGATGCCGGTCGCCATGTTTGGAAGCTACTTTTTGTAAATATCCAAGAATGGCAGGTGATTCTTTTTTCACAAAACTGTGATGAATTAAAACAATGTATTCTGACAATTGAGCAAGTGATAGCCTGTTATAATCAACATCTGAAGAAGAACTATTTACCTGTTCTGTTGTTTGCAGCTCAGAAATAACTTCTTCAATTTTTAATTCCTTTTCGGTGCAGGCCTCTTGCAGGCTTCTTTTCCCTTTGCAGCAAAAGTCCAGATGATATTTTTCAAATACCATAGCAGCCCGGTGATTGTTATTTACAATTTGTGCCAGGCTTTTTGTCATTAAATCGTTCATGGTAGTTTCTTTTATTGTGAAGTAATAGGGTTATAAATCTTTTTTCCTGAACTTCCTTACCGCCAGCCATAACGGAATAAGAATCCAGAGTAACATAATGCCGGCTGTAAAAATGATGCCGGTACCACTGCCAAAGAAATCTTTATACAAAGCACCGGTATAACCCATCAATGCGCTGATATCCATTTTGAGCATGATAAAAATGCGGCCAAGGTCAATAGGGTTAAGGGCAGAAAGTAAGAGAGTGAGTTTTTCTAATGGGTAATCACTAAAGGAAAATAAAATTAAGAGAACAAGGCCGTCATAAATCAATGCAAAATAAAACCAGAGCAATAATGCAAAACCAATACCTCTTGCTTTGTCTCTTGCCACTACGGATGCAAAAAAGGCAATAGAAGTGAATACGAGAGTCAGTGACATTCCGGTAAATAGTAAAGCAAAACCTGTAGCATCTGGGGAGAACAATAGAACGGGGATGCCAACACCAAGAAAGAAAGCACTCAGCAGTGAAATGCTTACACCTGAGAACTCACTCATTAAAATCCTGGTACGGCTCATCGGTTGCGATGACATCAACTCGATAAATTCATAGGAGTTATAATAATGAATAGTGGTAAAAATGAGGCTTACCAGAGGCAGTACTATCAGAACGATGTTTAACAGGCTCAGCATGGCCTTGCTGCTATTCTCTTCCATCTGAAACATACTGAGAGAGACAACAAAAAGAAATAAAGTATAAGCGATGATAATCTTATTTCTCAGTATATCGTACAGCACATATTTAGAAAGCTTCATCATAACCCCTCCTGCCTCCCCTGATGGGGAGAATTTTTAATAGATTTTTCCATCATTTTTTATTTCAAGCATTTTA
Organism: Chitinophagaceae bacterium; assembly: GCA_026785745.1. GTDB lineage: Bacteria > Bacteroidota > Bacteroidia > Chitinophagales > Chitinophagaceae > JJ008. Next base: position 9,997 of record JAJAZO010000461.1, read on the forward strand.
TCAATCCATTCGCTGTTGAATTGTTCACCTCTCATAATCCTTGCAATGGCTTTTCCCAATCTCAATTCGCCGGTTTCTTCCTGCAATGCTTCCATGTCTTTAAAGAACTGCACTTTTCCTTCCTGCATATACATGATGTGGGTAGTGAGTTCGTCAAGGTCACTGAGAATATGCGAAGTGATAAGTATCAGCTTATTCTTTTTCTTTTCAACAAGAATCTTTTCTTTTAATATTTCTGAGGACAAGGGATCTAAACCTGCAGTTGGTTCATCAAGAATAAGAATAGCGGGGTCAAAAAGAAAAGCAACGGCTGCACTTACTTTTTGACGGGTACCGCCACTCAAAGTCCGCATAGGTTTTTCAAATATCTTTTCTAATTCAAATTTTTCTATTAATGTTTTATCTAATTTCTCTTCCGCTATGTTGCGTATATTTTGCAGCATTGTAAATAACTGCCCCACTTTCATATTATCAGGATAGCGGCCAATCTGTGGCATATACCCTATTTTTTTCCGGTAAGAGTGATCGCTGGTAATAAGTTGCTCATCTACATAAATCTTTCCGCTATCGGGCCGTACCATACCAAGTATGGATTTAATCAGTGTCGTCTTACCCGAACCATTGGGTCCGATAAGTGATACAACCTGTCCTTTGGCAAATGATGCTGTTATATTATCCAGCACCTGTAGTTTACGGAAGCGTTTATTAATATTTTCAATCCTAATCATAGTTTAAGCGATTTCATCAGGGGCGATTTGTCAACCAGGTTTTCAGGAGTAAGGCTTGGTATGGCTTTTTCTGCTTTGTCTAATAATTGTACGGTAAAGCTTCTCAGCAGCATCAGTGCATAAGGATTTTGTTCTATAATCATTGAATACATGCTGACGGGGTGATAAGGAATGTCGCCAATGCCATCTTTATTGATGTCGTAGCCTTCATATTTATCCCAGTAATTATTGTAAAAATTATTCAGTGAGATAGAACCGTTGGTGCCAATATCAAAACTGTTGCCGGTAAAATTGTTGTTGTGGAAATTATTGTCTTCACAGCTTGCCTGCACTTTAAGTGCCCAGCCATTCCCGTTGAAAATATTCCTTTCAATATTAATGCGACTGGTCCCTTCCAAATGAATACCAACTGTGTTCCTCAAAAAAGTATTATGAAGGATATAGCTGTCAGAAATGTCTTTTAGTAAGATGCCATACGAAGACGGTCCCCAGTTTTGTTCAAAGTGGTTATTTTCCATCTTTACTTTTTTTGAATACATCACGGCAACTCCTGCACCATTATTTCGAAAAGTGTTGTTGAAGTAGGTGTCATCATTGGAAAACATAAAGTGAAGACCGTACCTGATATTTTTTTCGCTCAGGTTGTTACGGATGGTAGAGGAACTGACAAATTCAAAATAGATACCGTCCCGCTGCCCCTGAATATGATTGTTTTCGATTACAGCATGACTGGATTTCCAGAGATGGATGCCGTTCCCGGTCAGTTGTTCTGATTTTGGTGAGCCGGATATATAATTATTTCTGATATAGGCATAAGCCGTATTAGAAATATGAATGGCAAAATAGGCATCGTATATATAATTATTCTCTATAATGATGTTGGAGGCATCTACTAATTTGATGGAAGCATAATCATTCATGGCTGAATAACCGGAATTACGGAAATGGATTCCTTTTATGGTGATGTTCTTTCCGCTGATAAGTAATATTTCATATTTTTTTTCTCCGTCAAGAATGGGGTTATTCTGTCCAATGATAGTAATAGATTTGGTTACTGTCATACTTCCTTCTTTGTAAATTCCGGGTTGTAACAG
>JAJAZO010000462.1 GCA_026785745.1 Chitinophagaceae bacterium
GGGGAATTCCATCCATTACAAATAACGGTGTGTTGCCAGCAGAAAGCGAACCAACACCATTAAGTCTTATTGAAGGAGTAGCAGAAGGCTCTCCGGAAGAGTTGAAAATCTGCAAACCAGGTACCTGGCCTTGCAATGCATCAAGCAGGTTGGCTGAAGGTCTGTCCTGAAGTCTTTTTGCATTAACAATATCAACAGAACCTACAAGGTCAGTTTGTTTCTTGCCACTTCCGTAACCAACTACAACTACTTCCTGCAGACTTTTGTCTTCTTGTTTTAGCATTACGCTAAATGTGGAAGCGGTGCCAATTGCTTTTTCAACTGTTTCCATATCCACCGCTGAAAAGACCAGTGTTTTGGCATTTGCGGGAACTGAAAGAGAAAAAGTGCCATCAGCTTTTGTAGTCGTTCCCGAAGCTGTGCCTTTTACTAAGACTGACACAGATGGAACCGCTGCGCCTTTTTCATCAATAACCTTACCAGTTACGGTTCGTTGTGCCAATGCCTGACATGCAAAGAACACAACTCCCATTAGGAGTAAAAATAATTTTCTCATGTGCAATTTAGTTTTAATATAAAAAAAAGAAATCAAAGCCCTTTGAAAGGGGTTCGAAATTAAACATCCTGTAACAAAAAAGATAATAATTTGTTTATTTTCTGACAAACGGTATTTAATGATGGTTAGTTGACTTAAGCTTAATCAGAAAGCCTTCTTTAAGAAATGGACATCCGATTTTAAGGGGATTAAGGCAATGGCTTTTTTGTAACTCTTCTTTAGCTGCCTTTTCTACCTAATAATCAGATATAAACCGGTAACTAAGACATTGGGCTTTTTGTTAATGCTGCACAGCCCTAAAGAATGGAAAGTCATAAAAGTGTCATTCTGGATTGGCCCGGGGGTGGATTTTTTATTTCTTCATCTTTATAAATGAAATAAGGATAGCTGGTAGCAGAACCAGGTTGGTAAAAGTGGCTGTAATCAGCGTAATAGAAGTAAGCCACCCCAGAGCCTTAGTGCCATCAAAACCGCTGAAGCAGAAAATGACAAAACCTGCAATAAGAACAAGCGAAGTATAAATGATACTGATGCCGGTGCTATGAATAGTTTCAATCACCGTTTTTTTCATATCATAATTATTATGTGGCAGCTCCTGTTTATAATTAACCAGAAAACGAATGGTTACATCAATCGCAATTCCCAACGCCACACTAAAGACCAAAACGGTGGAAGGCTTCAGTGGAATACCAACCCAGCCCATAATGCCGGCGGTAATCAGCAAAGGGATTATATTGGGAATAAGAGAGCAAATAAGGATACGGGCCGACCGGAATAAATACAACATACACAATGCGATAAATAAAAATGCCCAGAGAATACTATCCTTTAGCCCGTTGAGAATATACCGGCTGCCCTCCAAAAATGTTACACTGGTGCCGGTAAGCTGCACATCATATTTATCTTTTGGAAAAAGCTGTTCGGCTCTTACAGAAATACTGTCTAAAAGTTTTGGTAAACGGCTACTTCCTATATCTGCCATGCTTACACTGATACGGGCCTGCTGTTTAGCACTATCCATAAAAGTGCTGACTAATTTTGCAAAAGAATTTTTTGTATTGCCCGAATCACCTTTAAAATTCAGGTACTGCGATAAGGCCGGTAAATCGAAACTGGAAGGCATTGAATAACTGTTACTGTCGCCATCAAAAAAAGCCTGCTTGGCAAATTTTAATCCTTCTACTATACTTAAAGGCCGGGCAATATCAGGCATAGCCGTCAGGAACTGTGATAATGAATCAATCCTTTCAAGATTATTAAGATTGCGGCTAACGCCGTATTTCTTTTTAGTGTCCACCACTATCTCCAGTGGCATAATGCCTTTGAAATTGGTTTCAAAAAAGCGGAGATCAGTATATATTTTGTCTTCTTTGGGAAGATCATCAACGATGTACCCAAGAGCTTTTAATTTTGTAGCTCCAACAATTGATATGGCTACAATAACCAATGTGATGCTGTAAATAAGTTTTCGGTGATTGAGTGACCATCTCTCCAACCTGTCGAGCCAGCGATTCAATCCCGGATTATGCAAATATTTTGTGTGCCTTGTTTTGGGTGCCGGTAAAAAACTAAGAACTGCCGGAATAAGAATCAGCGAAATAAAAAACAGTACGATAATATTAATACCAGCTACATAGCCGAACTCTTTTAATATTTGGCTTTGTGTTAATGCAAATACAGCAAAGCCGATGGCTGCGGCCAGGTTACAGAACAGTGTTACAATACCCATCCTGTCCACCATCATCACCAGTGATTTTTTCTTATCACCGGTTTCATTATAGGCTGTATGAAATTTATTAAGGAAATAAATACAGTTGGGAATCCCAATCACCACAATCAATGGCGGTATAAGCGCATTGAGGATAGATATTTTATATCCCAGCATCTCAATTGTAGCAAAGCTCCAGATAACCCCGAGCATAACAACTGTCAATGAAAGAAACATAGCACTTAATGAACGAAAGAATAGTAACAAGATTAGGGCAGAGAGGATAATAGAGGCGAGTATAAACATCCTCATTTCTTTTACAATCCTTATTGAAAGCACCGTGCGGATATGCGGCAACCCACTTTGATGAACAGTAAGTGTATTAGCCTTGCCAAAATCATCGGCCATTTTGTTGATGGTGTTCACAATGTCAATCCGTTCTTTGGAGGCCATCAGGTCTTTATTAATCCGAACACCCATCAGCCATGCTTTAGTGGCAGGGTTGTATAGCAGGTGCTGGTAAAAAGGGAGATTGAGAAAAATTGCTGAAGCACTGTCAATTTCGGCTTGTGTCATTATTCTTTCCGGAAAAATAGTATCGGCTCTCAGTTTCTCAGTCTCTGTTACTTTTACCAAATTGATAGCCGATGGAACGGCGATAACATCATCTACACCGCTTACTTTTTTCAGACTTCTTTGCAGTGCAGCATAAGAATTGAAAATTTTTTCAGTAAAGAATTTGTCTGTTTGTATGCCGATGACAAGCAGATTGCCGTCTTCGCCAAATTTTTTTCGGAACTCCTGGTAATCTTTGTATTTAGGATTATTAACGGGAATGGCCCTGGAAAAATCATAACTCAACTGCACTTTACTGGCATGCCATGCCATAAAGCCGGTTAATGCCGCTAATACAAGCAGCAAAGGCAGGCGATATTTGAGAATAAACCTTCCGAGGCTTTGCCACATAAGAGGTTAGTTATAGTAAAAGAC
>JAJAZO010000463.1 GCA_026785745.1 Chitinophagaceae bacterium
CTTTTAAGCTATTATAAATAAACTAAGAAAGCCCTCCCTTGCGGGAAGGCCTCTAACGATTGCTTGCCATTGAAAAAATTTCATCAGGCCCAAAGACAACCTGATTGCCGAATCGGCAAAAAATTACATATTAGGCTTTGTAGTATCAGTCTCAGTAGTCTTTTTGATAGTAGTATCACCTGGCTGTCTAACAGTAGTATCACTGTTAGTAACAGTAGTTACAGTGTCAGCACTGTTTATAACTTTAGTTGTAGTATCACTACCTTCTTTCTTTTCACCGGTGTTGTTACAAGCTACTGCAAAAGAAGCGATAGCGATGATTGCTAATAATTTTTTCATTTTTTTTGATTTTTTGTTATTTGTTGAAATATTTCGCTGTTTATACCAAAAACAAGAAAAGGTAACCCGCCTTTTTATAATTTTTTTAGATGGCTCAGGCCCGCCTGAAGATTATAATATATTTTTTGCTATCGGGCAGGGTTACTATTTTTAAAATTCTGTATTAAATAACGGAATGTGAAACCTCAGACAGACGAAAGAGCATTATTAGAAGGATTAGCAACCAGCGACAAGAAAGCCGTTGAAACCATATACAAGGAAAACTATAATATGGTTCAGAGCCTGATAATCAACAACAACGGCTCGTCAGACGATGCCAAGGACATATTCCAGGAAGCGATGATAGTTCTTTATGAAAAGGTGAGATCGGGGAGTTTTGAACTAAACTGCCAGATAAAAACGTTTGTTTACTCAGTTTCCCGGAGATTATGGCTAAAACGGCTGCAACAGCAAAACAGGTATGCTGCACCCGGCGACAGTATGGAAAATGTGGTGGCGGTAGAAGAAGACCTGGAGGAACATGAGCAGCGGAATGCAGAATATGAAATGATGGAGAAAGCTGTAAGCAACCTTGGGGAGCCCTGCAAGAGTCTGTTAGAAGCTTATTACCTGCAAAAACAGAATATGCAGGTAATAGCGGCCAATTTTGGTTATACCAACGCAGACAATGCAAAAAACCAGAAATACAAATGCCTGATGCGATTGAAGAAAATATTTTTTACTCATTATAAAAATGGTAATGGTGATGGATGATATTAAAATTTTAGACGCTGTAGAACGCTACATCCGGGGTGAAATGAAACCGGATGAGAGATTGCAATTTGAAAATCTTCGCAAAACAAATGCAGAGGTAGATCAGTTGGTGGTGGAGCATACGTTGTTTTTACAACAGATGAACCAGTTTGGAGAACGTAAGAATTTCAAATCTTCATTGAATGAAGTACACACTGATTTGACGGAACAGGGCAAGATAGATTCCATGAAACTTAAAGGCCGGTCGAAAGTTGTTTATCTCTGGAAAAGGTATAAAAGAGTAGCCGCTATTGCTGCATCTATTGCAGGCATCACTACAATTACTATCAGTGCACTTGTATGGGCATTTTCGCCCCGTGCAAACGATAATGTGCAGGAAATGAGCCGCCAACTCGAAGTAATGAAAAAAGTACAGCGGGACCAGAATGCAGTGGTGAATGATATTAAAAATCAGATCAACACAGATAAAAAGGCAGAAAAAAAATCCATACAGTTTAAATCAGGTGGTACAGGATTTTTGTTAGATGGTAATGGGTATCTCGTTACTAATGCACATATCATCCGCAATTCAAAAAATATTGTTGTAATTAATAACAAAGGAGAAGAGTTTGATGCAATAGTTCTCAAAACAGATAATGCAAAAGACATCGCCATTCTTAAAATTGAAGACAAGAGTTTTAAATCAATTGCATCACTTCCCTATGGCATCAGCAAAACGGTGAGTGATGTGGCAGAACCTATTTATACACTGGGCTACCCAAGGAACGACATTGTTTATAGTGAAGGATACCTGAGTGCCAGAACTGGCTTTAACGGTGATACACTTAGTTGCCAGTTGGGAATTGCCGCTAATCGTGGTAACAGCGGAGGCCCGGTATTTAATCATAATGGTGAAGTAATTGGTATATTAAGTACCAAGGAAACCGAATCAGAAGGTGTTGCATTTGCCATCCAGTCAAAATACATTTTCGATGCTATTGACCAGTTGAAAAAAGATACGGCGTATCAATCTTTGAAACTATCCTCAAAATCATCTGTTCGTGGAATGAACAAGCAACAACAGGTGCAGAAAATACAGGATTATGTATTTATGGTAAAAGGTGACTAATTCTTCAATCAGCTAATAAAATATTTCCCTATAAAAGTGTAAGCCATCCAGATTGAACCTGGATGGCTTTTTTATTTACAGTTATTTTAAGCCCAAAGACTATCCGGGTATTCTCCGTTTGCAATAAGTTGTTGCAGGCTATGCTGCACAAACGGCGCATCTTCTTTGTAGGTTACCCCAAACCATAATGACGTAGTGGGTATCGCTTCCACCTTTCCACCTTCTTTAATAAACTGGTCGGCGACAATGGGAATAAAAAACTCTGATTTCAATTCCTTTCCATGATTTGCTAAAAAGCTGCTAAAAAGTTTTTGTGTGTACGAAAAAAAGGAAGTATCGAAACACCAGAAATTCATTGACACGGTTGTCTTTACCGAAAGCTCTTTGGGCTCAAGCCCATCTTCACAAATTATAATATCTGCTTTCCTCGAAATATTGATCCTCTCTGTAATGGTTGCGAGGTTACCATCATGGTCTAATCCGCAAACACCACGATTAACCGTTCCATGATCAGATAATGTTCTCACCAGGTCGTATCCTACAATTGCATAGTTTTTTTCGGTACAACCAACATTTAAAAAGGTAGCTGCATTTTCAAAAGCATTGTGCCCATAAAAATCATCGGCATTAATTACTGCAAAAGGTTCCTTCACGGCATCCTGCGCACAAAGCACTGCATGGGCTGTTCCCCAGGGTTTGGTTCTTTCTGCCGGTATTGCAAAGCCATCGGTAAAATAGCTCAGCTCCTGGTAAACGTAAGCCGTTTCTATCCTGCCTATCAGTTTTGGTTCAAAGATGGCTTTGAAATTATCAGCAAATTCTTTGCGGATAATAAATACTACTTTACCAAAGCCTGCCCGGATGGCATCAAAAATGGAATAGTCTATGATAGTTTCTCCGGTGGGGCCAAAACCTTCTACCTGTTTCATACTTCCGTACCGGGATGCCATGCCTGCTGCTAATATTACCAATGTAGGTTTCATAAATTGTTGTATAAACTGCGAACGAAATTAAAGTAAATTCGCCAAGCCTTTCTGGCAATTTTATAATGCAGGATATTGACACCGGTAATATAAGTACAGACAGATTAACGCTTCCATTGCTTACTGAAAAGAATGTGGAAGGTGATGTGCTTCGATTGGATAAAATCCATCCGCTTGTTTCCGGAAATAAATGGTTTAAGCTTCGCTATTATTTAGAAGAAGCAAAAGCTGAAAAGAAAACAATTGTTACTTACGGAGGAGCCTGGTCCAATCATATCCTGGCAACAGCCGCAGCTTGTAAACTAAATAAGCTTCCCTGTATCGGCATCATCCGTGGCGAGGAGGCAACTAATCTCTCTCCTTCCCTGATTAAAGCAAAAGAACTTGAGATGGAATTAATTTTCATCAGCCGTGCAGCATACGGGCAAAGAAAAATTCCGGAAAGATTTGATAAAAGTGACTACTATTTTATTCCCGAAGGTGGCTATGGATTAAACGGGGCTAATGGTGCTGCCTCTATTCTTAATTATTGTAAAAAAGAAACCTATACTCATATCTGTTGCGCAGCAGGAACTGGCACCATGACAGCCGGATTAATAAAAGCAGCACAGCCTGCTTGCAAGATTACAGCCATCAGTGTGCTGAAAAATAATGCTGAACTTGAAAAAAACATACAACTGCTTTGCGGAAATGAAGAAAAATCGTTTGAACTTATCCATGATTATCATTTTGGCGGCTATGCCAAATACAAAACAGAATTACTTGATTTCATGAATGAATTTTACCGTCAGACAACCATTCCTTCTGATTTCGTGTATACGGGTAAATTATTTTTTGCTATTAATGACCTGATCCGCAATAATTATTTTCAGGCCGGAAGCAACTTACTAATAATACACAGCGGAGGTTTGCAGGGCAACGCCTCATTAAATAACGGAACGTTAATATTTTAGTTTTTAGAGTCTGCCGCCTTATCTTTGTTATCACTGCAAGCATGAAACCCTGTCTGCCGACAGGCAAGCAATCCTAACTTCGTTCTGATAATATGAAAAGACTGACCTTACTCCTTATATTGTTCTCCCTAACTATTTGCAACTTGCTGCATGCACAGGATACGCTGCCAAAATTTTCGCTGAAAGATGTTGGCAATGGCCGCATCGTTATCGGATGGACAAATAATTTTACCAATGTAAAGCAGATAAGTATTCAGCGTTCTTTCGACAGCCTTACAGGCTACAAAACAATTCTGACCGTTCCTGATCCCACACCTCAGCAAAATGGTTATGTGGATGCAAAAGCGATTAACGACCACATGTTTTATCGTATTTACATCATGCTGGATAAAGGTATTTTCCTTTTTAGTGATGCAAAAAAACCTGTACTCGATCTTTCATACAGAACCGGCTTTCCAAACGGAACCGGAAACCTGACCGAAATTAATCCAGGAAATGTTCCGAATATAAATAGTAAACCATACCCGGGTGGTTTTATGCCTTCTTTGTATGTGTACACCCATCGTGATGGTTATGTAAAAGTCAGTTTGCCGAATGATGAAAAGCCCAAAAAATATTCAATTAAATTCTTTGCAGAAGACGAAACATTTCTCTTTGAATTAAAAGAAGTGAAAGAAAGAAATTTCAAACTTGATAAAACCAATTTCTATCATGCAGGTTGGTTTCGCTTTGAATTATACGAAGACGGCAAACTAATAGAGAACCATAAATTTTATTTAGAAAAAGATTTTTAGCTAAGTTCTGCAGCAAATACCTTTTCAAAATTCTTCTTCACCTTATCTTTTACCCCGTTCATATCTGCTTTATAGCCTAATTCTTTTTCCAACGAAGTAACCTGTTTGTTTACAATACCACATGGAATGATATGATTAAAGTAAGACAGGTCTGTATTTACATTGAAGGCAAAGCCATGCATGGTGATCCAGCGGCTGCAACGGACACCAATGGCACAAATTTTTCTTTCCCTGCCGGGCACACCCGGTTCTATCCAAACACCGGTTTCTCCGGTTGAACGGTCTCCTGTAATACCATATTCTGCCATTGTA
>JAJAZO010000464.1 GCA_026785745.1 Chitinophagaceae bacterium
AGAATGGGTAATAACGCAAACTGGCCTGTTACAGCCAGATAAGCTCCAATTGGTGCTAATGACAAACCCAAACCAAGAATTAAATGACAAAGCTGAGTAAATCGTTTTGTATAACTATAACCTAATACTACAGCCAATGCAACGGGTGAGAGGTAGAAACATAATTTGTTGATGAAGAAACAACAGGCAATAAACAACAGGCAATTGACAATAGTAAACCAAAGCACTTTTTGCTCTTTTAATACACCTGCCGGTATTTCTCGTATAGCGGTCCTTGGATTTTTTGCATCAAAACTTCTGTCAAGATAACGGTTGAAGGCCATGGCTGCATTTCGGGCAAATACCATGCATAGGATAACGAGCCCTCCAATAAGAAAGAATTCGTTGGCTAAAAAAATATAATAAAGTTTTATTGCAGGCGGATTCAAAATTTTCTCTTTTACTCCATTCCATTGATTAAATCCCAGGAATAATCCAATCATCGCAAAAGGCATTGCGAAAATGGTATGAGAAAATTTTATAAGAGAGAGATAGTTTTTAAATTTCAGCATACAATTTCTCAGTGTATCAGGAAGAAAAAGGCTTTATCCTGTTTTGAATTTCTTTATTTGAAATACTTTCTCTCTCCGATTTATCGTAAATGGCATCCAGATAAACAATACTCTCAATAACTTTTACACAAGTAACTACCCTTGCACCACCGCTTTTACCTTTCCCTTTACTTGATATTGATAAACGAATTTTAAAACAATTATTTCCTAATGGCACACCTTGCAATGGCTCAGTTTCAAAGGCAGTGAGCAATTTCTTGAAATCATCTTTAAAAAATAAATGCTTTGAGGACAGCTTTTTAAATTCTTTTTCAAAAATTCTTGTGGTTACGAAACTAAAGCTCATTCAAAAAGTCTTTTGCTTCTTTCAATTTAATTTTTCCTTTTAAGTGGAGTTGCACTTCCCGCATTCCTTTCTCAATACTCTTTAATATCTGCTCCTTCCCGGGCTCAGGGTACACTTCCGCCTTAAGGCGGTTTTTCTTTAAAAAATCAAGTAACGCCTTTGTCTTTTTACTGTCTTTTGATTTTACTATGATTGTTTCCATACTCTAAAATTAAATAAAATTCTACACTTTCCCTCTCACCAATTCCCATAACACCACCCCTACTGCCGTTGCAATATTCAATGAATGTTTCATTCCCAACTGCGGTATTTCTATACAACCATCACACAAATGAATGGTTCACTGCTCCCCTCCTGTTACTTCATTGCCAAATATAACAGCAATCTTCTCCTCCGGTTCAATATGGATGGCATTTAGCTTATAACTTCCTTCTGCCTGCTCTGCTGCATAAATATTAAAGCCTTTTGTCCTTAGTTCTTCAATGGCTTCTACAGAACTGTCAAAATGTTTCCAGTCAACAGTTTCCTCAGCACCGAGGGCTGTTTTTTTTATTTCTTTATGCGGAGGTTTGGCAGAATAGCCAATAATGTAAATCGCTTCTACCAGAAAAGCATCAGAGGTTCGGAATACACTACCCACATTATAGGCACTGCGGATATTTTCCAGCACTATAATAACAGGAGTTTTGTGAGAGTTCTTAAATTCATCTACTGACTTCCGGCCCAGTTCATCCATGCTTAGTTTTCGCATGGCGCAAATATAGTTACGAGTTGTGAGTTACGAGTTACGAGCAGGCTTCTTTAAATCAGTAATGTCATTTATTACTCAAGGCCAAAAACTCGAAACTCGCAACTCAAAACTCACCACTTCCCTCTACTTCAAATTCACAATCTTCTTATCCTTTGGATACTTTACCGTATAGGTAAATCGTACTTTCTTGCTTTCTCCCGGTTTCAAATCTATTTTCCAGGTCAGCACACCCGTTTCTGCATTTACCATCGCTGTTCCGCCTTCTTCCAGGCTCACTTCAACTTCCTTTATGGTACTTAACGGATACTGGTCTTTCAGCAACAGGTTTACATCGGTCACTTTATTATTCTTTACAACAATCTCATAAGTAAAAACCTGTTTGCTTTCTTTACCGCTTGTTTTAATGCTGCTCAATTCTTTTACTACTGACCTTTTAACAGCAATTCTTTTATCTCTTCCTAACGAAAGATTTAATGTATCAGCCGTTGTATTCGGGTCAATCGTTGATTTGCCGATGTAGGTATCGTCCATTATAATATTCGCATCGCCGGGAAGTAAATCAAGATTTTGCCAATCGGCCACCTCTGCCAGCAGGTAAGCATCCTTATCTATTCTTGGCACCGCATAGTTTTTCAGCACACAGGAAATTTCCTGGTCTTTAATGGTTACGCTGTGTAACTGGCCATCACTTTCAATATCATACGGCAAATCAATTTCAAAATTAGTGTTCAACTGACCTTCATTCAGTGTAGTGTATTGTTGCAACGTACTCGGGTCAATAGTCTGGTCTTTTAATTTTTGCTGGCGCAATTGTCCATACCCATCCGCCACCACTACTTCCGATAATGTCTTATCATCGCTGAAAGACTGTACCATGTTCCTGCTTGCATTACCTTGTGCCGCCCTTCTTTGCAAATCAGTATAAAGCCCCGGAACATATAATTGTAAATACCAGGGAGTAAGTATTGGAGCTGTTACACCAAAATTTGGTGTACCAGTACTCAATGTCAGTTTTGTTTTCTTCCAGTCAATGCCGCTTGTCTGTGTCAATGAAGCTTTGTAC
>JAJAZO010000465.1 GCA_026785745.1 Chitinophagaceae bacterium
ACTAAATCTAATGTTCCCATCATTGCTACCAAATCTCCCAGTTTGCTGCCTCGGGCAATATGGTCCAGTACAGAAAGGTTTGAAAAACCCGGCGACCGGAATTTTATTCTGTAAGGCGTTGTGCCACCTTCACTAACAATATAAACTCCCAATTCTCCTCTCGCCGTTTCCACTCTAGTATAAAATTCTCCTTTTGGTAATTTCAACACTGCTTTTGTCTTTGTCAGAAAATCACCTTCAGGAATATTATCTATTAATTGTTCAATGATGCGGATGGATTGCTGCATCTCCCGGATGCGAACCATATAACGGGCAAATGAATCGCCACCTGTTTCCAGCACTTCATCAAATTCAACCTTATCATATACTTCGTAAGGATAATATTTTCTTATGTCGCAACTAACACCGCTTCCTCTTGCAGTTGGCCCGGTGCATCCGTAGGAAATAGCATCTTCAGCAGATAAACAGCCAACATTTTTCATCCGGTTCTGGAAAATAACATTACCAGTTAACATTTCATCATATTCATGCACTTTGCTTTTATACAATTGCATAAATTCTTTTACCCTTCTTTGAAAGTTGGGATGAATATCCTGCATCACGCCACCGGGTACCATATAGTTCATGCTAAGTCTTGCCCCGCAGGTTTCTTCCATTATATCATTAATACTTTCTCTTTCCCTGAAAGCATGAAAGAAAGGAGTGAAGGCACCGAGGTCCATCGCCATAGCTCCCCACCACAATTCATGGGATGCAATTCTTGTCAGTTCATCCATCAGCACCCGTATCACTTTTGCTCTTGGTGGAATTTCTACCTGCAATCCTTTTTCAACACAAAGAGCACAGGCATGGTTATTAATATGAGAAGAAAGATAATCCATCCGGCTGGTAACATAAATAAATTGCCGGTAGCTGAGGCTTTCACACATTTTTTCAATAGAACGATGGATGAAGCCGAGGTGTGGCTCCACTTTTTTGATTGTTTCGCCATTCAACGTAATAACAAGATGCAATACACCATGTGTGGCAGGGTGTTGCGGGCCGACATTGATAATCATATCACCATCTCCGGCTATTGATGCATCCTGTAGTATTTCAGTTCCCCTATACATTTTTGCGGCCTCCCCAAATCCCTCCAGAGAGGGGCTTTCGGTCGTTTATTATTTCAGGTTTCTTATATATTTAAAGACTAAAAATCAGTTTTACTTTTCAAATAAGCAAGGGCTGTGTAAGGGTGGCCTCCCCTTTCGGGGTAGGTCGGGAGGAGGCCGTCTTACAATCTTATCATATTAATCGGGTCTTCAAAATCTTTTCTCATCGGATTCTTTCCTTCCCATCCATCAGGTAATATCAGTAATCGTAAATCGGGATGATTCAAAAAATTTACACCAAACATTTCATATACTTCTCTTTCGTGAAAGTCAGCCGTTCTCCAAATATGAGAAACGGTTTCAATTTCTGGATTGTTTCTATCAAGTTTTGATTTGATAACTATGTTATGACGGAATTTGGTAGAAGATAAATGATACACCATGGTAAGATGTGTCTTCCAATCGATACAGGTCAGGCAAAAAAGGTAATCGAAGTATAAGGAAATATCATTACGAAGTTGTTGTGCCAACGGTAACCAATCGGTTGGCTCTACATTAATATTAAGCCATTCGCCACCTTCTTCAAAAGTGGCGGATGGAATTAATGCTGAAATTTTTATTTTAAGTTCGTCTGCAATCATTAATTAATCTTCTACGTTGAGACTCTAAAGCCCCTTTAGGGGTTTGGGGTCTTTATCTGTTCTCTTGTCAATCCGCTTTTTATTTTCTGCTGCAAGGTTATCAGTGCATGCAATAATGCTTCTGGTCTTGGCGGACAACCTGCTACATATACATCCACCGGTATAATATGGTCAGCTCCTTTTACAACAGAATAGGTATTATAAAAGAACGGACCGCCGCTGATAGCACAGGCACCCATAGCAATCACATATTTCGGGTCGGCCATCTGGTCGTACAATCTTTTTAATACCGGTGCCATCTTGTTTACAATTGTTCCGGCAATGATAATAACATCTGCCTGGCGGGGTGTCGCTCTTGCTACTTCAAAACCAAATCTTGAAAAATCATATTTAGCACCGGCTGTTGCCATCATTTCAATACCACAGCAACTGGTAGCAAAGGTTAACGGCCATAAGGAGTTTGATCTTGCCCAATTGATAATATCATCCAGTTTACTCAGGACAATGCCGCCACCGGGTGTTTCATGAATTTTTCCGGGAAAGACCCCCCCACCCCCCGCAGGGGGGATTAGAGAAGAGTCTTTTGATATGTTAGTTTTCTCACTCATTTAGATTTTACAAAAATGTTTTTACTCTTCAAATAAGCTGGCCTTGTGCGATGCAAAGCCCCTCTTGCGGAGGGGTTTGGGGAGGCCCCTACATCCATTTCAAGGCACCTTTCTTATGGGCATATAAAAATCCCATGAAAAGGATAAAAAAGAAAACGACAATTTCAATAAACGCTACCCAACCCATATTCTTTGCCACCACTGCCCAGGGGTATAGAAAAACAAGCTCCACATCAAAAATCAGGAATATTAAAGCGAACAGATAGTAACCTACATTTAATTGTGTCCATGTTTTGCCCTGTGTTGCAATTCCACACTCATACGGCTCACCTTTTTGTTTATTGGTGGTGGCTTTCAACACAAATTTTGAAATGAGAATAGCAATGCCAGAAAAGGCAATGGCGGCAATAATCAGTACAACTAGCGATGACGGGCCCATACGCAGATTGATTTGTACGAATATAACAACTATGCGTTAAAATATAACAAGACAGTTATCAACGGTTATAGCAAATTGTCGTTTTGAAATTTATTTCGAAATAAAGGGCTTTATCCGTATAGTTCGAGGTGAATAGCTTTTTTATCATACCCCATTTCCAGGATATTTTTTTTGGCTTCATCAATCATATTTTTCCAGCCACAAAGGAAAAAAGAAGCATCCGGTTTGGTCTTGCACAATTCCTGGTATATTGGGTGAACATAACCATGATGTCCTTCCCATTCTTCTCTTGATAATGCCGGATGATAATGAAAGCCGGGTAATTGTTTTTCCAGTTGCTTCAATTCTTCGTAATACAATAGGTCTTCTTTTTTCCGGCAACCGAATATCAGGTGAATATTTGTAAACGGAATTTTATGAAGATGAACAAAATTTGCCATACTCCTGAATGGTGCAATGCCGGTGCCGGTGCATATTAAAAAAATGTCTTTATCTAAAGTTGCGGGCAAAGCAAATACACCCTGTGCGCCACGGAAAACTAGCTCATTCCCCACTTTTATTTCATTGAAAAGATAGTTGGTTCCTAATCCTTCTTTTGCCAATACAATCAGTAATTCAAACACATTGCTGCCATCGGGCCAGCTGGCAATGGAATAGCTGCGCCAGCGTTTATTTACTTTTTCATGTATCGGCAGATCCAGTGTTACAAACTGTCCCGGAATAAAATCAAATTGGTCAAGTTCAGGAACTTCAATCCAAAACCGCTTTGTAT
>JAJAZO010000466.1 GCA_026785745.1 Chitinophagaceae bacterium
ATCCTAGGGTGAGGGTGGAGTAAATTCAACGTCATACCGGGATTGACCCGGTATCTTTTTCAAAAGTTTGTTATCAGGGAAAGATGCCGGGTCAACCCCGGCATGACATTACTACTGTATTATCACTTCCCCCACAATTTTCTGCCCCAACGCCTCATTTACCCGTTGTTTAATTTTTTCTTTCTGATAAATCAGTTCGTTCTTGAGTGGGGCCACATTGGTAGTAATGATTAATTTATCACCAATGATCTGGAGTTTGTCGGTATAACGGGCAATCGTTTTCCCCATAATTTCTTCCCACACATCTTCTATCTGCAAAGCCTGTATGCCGCCTTTAATGCGGCTGCCTTCCAGGAACTTTTTCATTGCATCACCGATAGAATATTCTCCCATGACTGTAAAGTTACAGGTTTGATAATGCTTACTGCTTTGTTAGCTTGCTTAAAATTTAATTTTACCAAACAAAAGCACATTTACTTTTGTCATGCCGAGGAACGAGGCATCTCAATGGTTTAGTTTATGAGTTTAATAAAGCGTCTAAGAGATGCCTCCTTCGTCGGCATGACAAATCTTATAGTTCAATAAGTTGATATTGCACTGAAAGAGTATCCAAATGTTGCCTGAGCCGTTCTTCATTCGTATCCGTAATAAAAACCTGTCCGTCATTCTCCACACAAACTTTATTCAGCAGGTTACTGATACGATCTTCATCTAATTTTTCAAAAACATCATCCAGCAGCAGGAGAGGGGCAAACTTTTTTTCTTGTTTTAATACTTCCATTTCTGCCAGTTTCAAAGCAAATAATAAACTCTTCCGTTGGCCTTGCGAAGCAATATTTTTTAATGGCTGATTACTTAATTGAATATCCAGGTCGTCCCGGTGAATACCGGAAGTTGTTCGCTGGGCAAAGCAATCCTTAGTTCTGTTGATTTTTAATAATTCAGCAAAGGAAGCTTGTAACAATTCACTTTCATAAAACAGGTTCACCTCTTCCTTGTCAGCCTTAGCCTTGGCGACGGCTGGGGTTTGCGCAATATCATTATACAAATGTTTTGCAACAGGCAAAAATGAAACAAGAAATGCTGAACGTTTATTGAAAATATAATCACCCGGTTTCATAAGTTGGTCATCCAGCACATCCAGTAATTCAAAATTTCTACCACCAGTTTCAGCAAAAGATTTTAATAACGAATTCCGTTGCTCCAATATTTTTTTATAAGTAATCAGGTGTTGCATGTACGCTGCATCTAACTGGCAAAGCAATGCATCTAAAAATGTACGCCGTTCTTTACTATCGCCGGTTATCAGTTCAGCATCATCCGGAGCAATAACCACACAAGGGTAGCGGCCAATATGATGCGAAAATTTATCGTAGGCATCATCATTTACCGAAAACTCTTTCCTTCCGGTTTCTCTGAGGATACAAACTGCTTTCTCAGGTTTGTCGTGCAATTCAAAATTTCCTTCCAGCCGGAAGCCGGTATTGCCATGCTGCACATTGTTGCCATCCAGCCGGGTAAAGTAGCTTTTGGTAAAACATAAGTAATGAATGGCGTCCAGCAGGTTGGTTTTGCCCACCCCGTTTTTGCCGCAAATGCCAATAATCCGCTCCGAAAAGTCAAAAGACCGGTTACTGTAGTTTTTGAACTGAAGCAGCGATATGTGTTGAAGACGAAGCATTTTGAAGGCGCAAGATACAAGGAACAAGATACAAGCCCTATGAACCAGGCGGCAGTCAAAATCTAACAATCTTAATTAATGCCAAGGCTAAAGATCAACCTGCTTTAAAACAGTGCTGTTTTGTGCCTTGCGCCTTGAACTCTTGTGCCTTATGTATCCTTTTTTCCCTTATTTTTGCGTCCCGTAAAACGGGATAAACTAACATCAAATTTTTAGCCTGTGGCTGCCAAATTTTCTAAAGAAACCTACCTCTACTGGTACGAATTAATGCAGCTCATCCGCCAGTTTGAACTGTTGTCGGAAGAGAAGTATAAAATGGATGGTAAAATCCGTGGCTTTTACCATGCCTATATAGGGCAGGAAGCTATCGCTGCCGGTTGTATGACAGGCACCCGTCCTGAAGATTTGTTCATTACGGCTTACCGTGACCATGGACTGGCGATTGCCAAAGGTGTTTCGGTAAATAGTTGTATGGCGGAATTGTATGGCAAAGCTACCGGCTGTTCAAAAGGAAAGGGTGGCAGCATGCACTTCTTTGGAAAAGATGTTGGATTTTTTGGTGGACATGGAATAGTAGGTGCACAGATTGGAACCGGTGCAGGATTAGCTTTTGCAGAGCAATACCGTGGCACCGACAATGTGGTGCTTTGTTATTTTGGGGATGGTGCTGCACGGCAGGGCATATTACATGAAACATTTAACCTGGCTATGCTGTGGAAGTTGCCGGTAATTTTTATTTGTGAGAACAACAACTACGCCATGGGTACTTCAGTAGAACGTACTTCCAACGTAGTGGATATTTATAAACTGGCGGATGGATACGAGATGCCGGCTGATACGATTGATGGTATGAGTCCCGAGGCGGTGCATGAAGGCGTTGGCAGAGCCGTGAAAAGAGCAAGAGAAAAAGGTGGCCCTACTTTACTGGAGATAAAAACCTATCGTTACAAAGGCCACTCCATCAGTGACCCGCAGAAGTACAGAACGAAAGAAGAGGTGGATGAGTACAAAAGCAAAGATCCTATCCAGATGATATTGAAAACAATACTGGACAATAAATTTGCGACACAAAAAGATATTGATGCAATTAATAAAAGAGTAGATGATATAGTTGAGGGGTCTGTAAAGTTTGCGGAAGAAAGCCCCTGGCCGGATGACAGCGAAGTGCTGAAAGATGTGTATGTTGACCAGAACTATCCTTTTATTGTTGATTAAGAATTTTATAAACAAATATCAGTAAATAGAAATTTTATTATGGCAGACAAGAAAAGTATGCAGGAGTTAGATGGTGAAGCAGTGATAGCAAAAGCAAAAGACTTTTGGTCAAAATTCAGCAAACCGGTTATGATTGCCAGTGCAGTTATAATCCTGGGTATCGGCGGCTGGTATGTTTACCAGAACTACTTTAAAAAACCAAAAGAAGAAAAAGCGGTTGAAGCAATGTTCAAAGCCGAAGAGTACTATCGTATTGATTCAGTTACCCTTGCCCTGAATGGCGATGGACAGTATGATGGCTTTCTGAAAATCATCAGCAAATATGGTGGTACTGATGCAGCTAATCTGGCTAATTTTTATGCAGGCAGCTGCTACATCAAATTAAATGACAACGAAAAAGCAATCAAGCAACTGAAGAAATTCAGCAGCAGTGCAAAATCGCTACAGGCAAGAGCTTATAAACTATTAGGTGATGCGTATGCTGATATGGGCAAGAATTCAGATGCGTTGAGTTATTACAAAAAGGCGGCTAATCATTTCCAGGAAGACGAAACCAATTCCGCTGAGTATCTAATGTTTGCTGCCTACCTCGCAGACAGGATGATGAAAAACCCCAAAGAAGCTACAGCACTTTACAAAGAGATAAAAGAGAAATATCCAAAAAGCCAGCAGGCATTTGAAGCCGATGGATACCTGTCGCAAATGGGAATTTATAATGTGAATTAATTTATGGCTGACGTTAAAAACAGCAATCTTCAAGATATAGACACAGGCATTCTGATTAAGGATGCCTGTGTAGTTTTGGTGAAAACAGAATGGAATGCGGCCATCGTCGATCAATTAGAAAGGGGCTGTATTGCCACACTGGAAAAGTATGCAGTAAAGAAAATTATAGTGGTTACGGTACCCGGTGCTTTTGAAATTCCATTTGCTATAAAAAACTATTGGGAAAATTCAGGGGAAAAGAAAAAAGCGGATGCTTTTATAGCACTGGGCTGTGTTATAAAGGGAGATACGCCACATTTCGATTATGTATGTAAAGCTGTAACCGATGGTGTGGTGCAATTAAACCTTTCTTTACCAGTACCTGTTATCTTTGGAGTATTGACAGTGGATAATGAGCAGCAAGCTAATGAAAGAATCGGTGGCAAACATGGACATAAAGGGGAGGAAGCTGCTATGACCGCAATTAAAATGATTGCCCTGTCTAACTC
>JAJAZO010000467.1 GCA_026785745.1 Chitinophagaceae bacterium
ACCCTGAGGCCGGTATAAGAACCGGGACCAATACTTACGGCAACAGCATCTAATTGATTGGGTCTTAAATTATTTTTTTTCAGCAGTTCATTTATCACTTGGTGCAGCCATCCGCTTTGTTTTTTTTGATTTTCATTGATGGCCAATGCAAGTATCTCTTCATTCTGTGCAAGGCAAACAGATGCTGTATCCAGTGCGGTATCAATATTTAAGATGAAACTCATTTATGCCGAAGCCTCTTTTTGTAACAAGGAAGAAGGTGTGTACCGGGAATTGGTTTTCGACAGCATTGTCAATAGCTCATACACATTTTTCAAACCTATTGTTGCACCCCATTCAAAAGGGCCATAAGGATAATTAGTACCCAGTTTCATAGCTGTATCAATCTCCTTTTTGGTGCTTACTTTTTCATCCAGCGTAAAATAGGCTTCATTGATAATCATACTTATTACCCGTGGTGTAATAAACCCCGGTATATCAGGCACCCATTCTGTTAATTTATTAAAACAGGAAAAAATTTTTTCTGCCGCCTTTTTATTTCCATCAGTCCCGGCTGCTTCTACCAAATTTCTTTTTAAAAAACTATTCCATCCATTAATACGGATAAAACCAGCAGGCAGTTCATTGAATGTAGCTGTAACAGCATTAACAATGATTGTTGCTGGTTGAAGGCTTTTTAATTTGTCTATTCTTTCGGAAGAATGATTGAACAAAAGATCAATATATGCATCAGTACCCTGAACCGGGGTGATTTCGTCTTGCCATTCAATCACCACATTATCTACTGCTTGCTGTGCGAGCAATTCACCCTTTAAAACCTCATTTGCTATTACAACGATTTTCATCAAAAGGTAATTTTTATTGTCGTCTGGTCTTAATCCTTTTTTGCAAAGAAAACGTATAAAGCTAAATTCGTTCTATTAAATTTTTAAAAGCTTATTATGAGTAAAACTGTCATTTTCACCGGCAACGCCCCGGCTCCCATTGGCCCCTATAGCCAGGCAATATTAACCGGTAATACATTATTTATTTCAGGGCAAATTTGTATAGACCCTGCCACCGGAGAATTAAAGAATAAAGATATACAGGAGGAGACCCACCAGGCCATGCATAATCTGAAAACTATTTTGCAAGAGGCGGGTATGGATTTCAGTAATGTGGTGAAAACTACCATTTTTATTACAGACATGCACCAGTTTGGGGAGGTTAATGCAGTGTATGGCAGGTATTTCGAAAATGACCTGCCTGCCGGAAAGGCAGGCTTTCCCGCCAGAGAAACGGTGCAGGTTTCGGCTCTTCCCAAGTTTGTGAATGTGGAAATCAGCATGATAGCAGTTGTTTCTTGAAAACATAGAATTAATTCTATCCTCGCATTGTCAAAAGGGTGTTATTGTTGCAGTGTGTTGGCAGGTTTGGGTGTTATTTCCCTTTTAATTACTTTGCATATCTTACTTTTTGCATTACCCAATATTTGACAGATTATTCTCAGGATTCAGTGTTTACAGGTTTAATAATCAAATGATTTTAGTATGAAGAGAGTTCTATCCCTTATTTTTTCGATCCTTTTGTTTGTAGCATCATGGGCACAAAACGACAACCAGTATAACAAGGCCGCAGCCTTGCAATTGGTAAAAGAGAATAAAGAGGCTATCGGTTTTTCTGATAATGATATACTCAACACTACCGTATCAAGCAGCTATACTGTTACTGGTACCGGAATGACAATGGTATATCTGCAGCAAACCTACCTGGGCATACCTGTATTGAACAAGATGAAAGTGCTTGCTTTTGTGCAGGGAAAATTAGTGTCGAATGCAGGTACACTGGTAGAGGATATGGGAAAAGCCTCTGCCGGATATTCTCCTGCTCCTTCTGTAAGTTCTAATGAAGCAGTAAGGCTGGCATTTGCAGAACAAAAATTACCACCACCTGCTATTACTACAGCAGCTATTTCGCAAAACGGTAGGCTGATGAATTACGGTAAACCGTCGGGCATCTCGGAAGATATAATAGCGGAACTGATGTGGTTTCCTGTAGAAAAAGATAACCAGGTTACAGTAAAGTTAGGATGGCAGGTGCAGGTGGCTACCTTCGGAAAAGATGATGTGTGGCATATAAGAATTGATGCATTGAACGGCAAGCTGATTGAAAAAGTAAATATCGTTATCTACGAAAATTTTGATTCACATCATAAAAATGAAAAGGCCGGAAAGATTGAAACAGGGTCAGGCATTCAAAAATATACCGATATCCAGCGTAAGAATATAGGAGTAGCAGAAAGGCTCCAAAGCCCCAATGCAATTGCCAATGCCAATTACCTTGTTATTCCTTACCCTATCGAAGCTCCAACTTTTGGAGCAGCAGCTGTACGCAGCAATCCGTGGACAGCCGCACCCGGAAATGCCACTACACTTGGATGGCATAGCAATGGAACAACAGATTATATTATCTCACGGGGCAATAATGTGTGGGCTACCGAAGATACCATTGCCACCAACCAGAATGCCGGAACAGCTGCCAGTTCTTCTACCTTCCCTGACCCGTTAAATTTTACTAACCCGCCTAATTACAATGTGGAGCCAAGTAAGGACATTGTTATGCAGCAATTTGCCATTACCAATCTTTTTTATTGGAACAATATCATACACGACATTACCTATCAGTATGGATTTGATGAAGCAGGCGGCAATTATCAGGAAAATAACCAGGGCAGAGGCGGTGCTGGAAATGATCATGTGATGGCTTTGGCACAAAGTGGTGCATCAGGACATATTGGAAACAATGCCAACTTTTTACCAACCGTAGATGGTGTTAGAGGAAGAATGAGGATGTATCTTTTTAATAACGGGTCTCCTGCTTCTGTAGTAGTAAATACTCCGGGATCAATTGCAGGGAATTACCTGGCAACAGAAAGTGGATTTAGTATCAACAATAAATTAGAAACCCTGGGGCCAAGAACTGGTCAGGTAGTTTATTTTAATGATAATGCTGCGGGTACTACCCATGAAGCATGTGTGCCACCGGCCAATATACTTACAGGAAAGATTGTAATGATTGACAGGGGAATTTGTCCTTTTGTAGATAAAGTAATGGCTGCTCAAACTGCCGGGGCAATTGCAGTGATTATGGTGAATAATGTAGCTGGGTACATTACAATGGCTGGTGATAATAATGCTATCACTATTCCGGCCGTATTGATTTCACAGGTAGATGGAGCTATTTTAGCTGGACAGCTGGCTAATAATCTTAATGTAACATTACGCTATAACCCACCGTTAGACGGAGACCTTGACAATGGAGTAGTAGTGCATGAATATGCACATGGAATATCTAACCGCATAACCGGTGGCCCTGCCACAGCAAGTTGTTTGCAAAATGCTGAACGGGGAGGTGAAGGATGGAGTGATTATTTTGCCTTGATGCTGACTACCAACTGGCTAACCACTAACCTAACAGACGGAAGTATTTCAAGAACAGTAGCTACGTATGCAAATGCTGAGTCTCCCAATGGGGCTGGTTTCCGCAATTATCCTTACAGTACTAACATGAACACCAATCCTTTGACCTATGCCCACCTGGGAGTAATAGGATCCCCATGGGTATTTAATGATGGACTTCAAGTGCATAATATTGGAGAAGTATGGTGCAATGTACTTTGGGAAATGACATGGGGAATTATTCAGCAGGAAAACAGCATCAATACCAACCTTTATAATTTTTCATTAACTAATAACGGGGGCAACAGTATTGCTTTTAAATTAGTAATGGAAGGAATGCGGTTACAACCATGCAGCCCCGGCTATATAGATGCAAGAAATGCTATTCTTACTGCCGACATGAACCTGTATGGCGGCAGTCATCAATGTGCTATATGGACAGCTTTTGCAAAAAGAGGAATGGGCTATACCGCATTGCAGGGTAGTTCTGCCAGCTTAACAGATCAGACAGCAGCATTCGATCTTCCACCTGCGGCCTCTGTTACTACACAACCTGTTGACCTTACTGTTAATCCCGGTAATAATGCAGTCTTTACGGTAGTAGCTACTCCACCAGTTAATGGTGCTTATTTAGTTTATACCTGGCAGAGAAGCATAGATGGTGGAGCAAGCTGGAACGATATTGCCCCGGCTATTACTACACCCACACTTACACTTACTGCAGTTACTGCATTAATGAATGGATTTAAATACCGTTGTGTCATTAAGCAGGGATGTGCTTCCACTACTTCATCAGTAGCTACATTAACGGTATTCGTACCAAGCGGCTTTACCTTTACTACACCTGCAGCAGCAACTGCTGCTTGTCCTGCACCAACTACAATGGATATTGTATTAGGAACAACTGTTATCGGTGGATTTGCAAAT
>JAJAZO010000468.1 GCA_026785745.1 Chitinophagaceae bacterium
CTTGTGGGTTGTATCCAGCCATGGCAGTCCATATAAGGCCATACCGGTCGGCTTCCAACTCATGCTTACGGGAAAAAGGCAGCAATATCCCTAGTTGTGCACCTGCACCATAAGCACCAAGGAAAAGATTTTGAGTTTCCTGTGGTTTATTAGCAACTGCCACAGCCAATGCCACCTGTCCAACAGTGGCCAATAAACCCTGGCTCATCCGCTGATTGCCATGTTGCAGCAATGCATGAGAAACCTCATGACCCATTACTGCAGCCAGGGCTGCCTCGTTTTGCGTAACTGGTAAAATGCCGGTATAAACAACAATTTTTCCACCCGGCATACACCAGGCATTTACATTTTTATCTTCTACCAGGTTGGTTTCCCACTTAAATCCAGCTAACTTATCAGACATACCTTTATCTGCATAGTAAGTTTCTACCGCTTTTACGATCCTGTTGCCTACCCTCTTTACCATTTCCGCATCTCTGTTATTAGAGGCAGATACAACTTTATTAGAAGAAAGAAATGTCTGGTATTCACCGATCGCCATTGTTTGCAATTCGGATTCGGGCAATAATGTCAGTTGCTTTTTTCCTGTCAGAGCATTGTTGGAACAAGCAATCAATAAGGCTGATAAAATAAAAAATGAAGTGATTTTTTGTATCATTTTGTTGAATTTTATACAATCACTTTCAATCATTATACCAAGTTGGTATTATTGAGGTTAATTTTGTTGCTTTAAGGTAAGTTTTTTTGGTTTCTAATCATGTGGATTAGCTGCATCCCGGCGTCGCTGGCGCCGGCGGTCACGGTTTTTAAGAATGGGCACTTTGCTTTCGCTGCCACTTATTAAACGACCGATGTTCTTTTGGTGCGTCAACAACACCATCAGTGCCACGGCAATAGCGAAAATGCGGTAAGCCGGATTGTCTACATTAAATATAACAAGAATGAAAACCGGGAAGGCAATGCTTGCAAGAATGGAGCTTAGTGAAACAAACCGGGTAAGATAAAGGACAAGGGTAAAAATAGCGACACAGCTAAGAGCTGTCCAGGGAGAAATGCCCAACACCAGGCCAAACAACGTAGCAACCCCTTTTCCGCCACGAAAATCTGCCCAGATGGGAAATATATGCCCCACAACTGCAGCCAGGCCTAAACCAGTTTGAAGATTTTGCAAATTAACCTCGCTGTCTGCATAAGCAGGTAAAAGAAGAGCCAGCTTTACAGCTACGATTCCTTTTATCATATCCGTTACCATCACAATTGTTCCCCACTTAGGGCCGAGTACACGGTAAGTATTGGTAGCACCTGCATTTCCGCTGCCATAGTCACGGATGTCTATGTCAAAAAAATGCTGGCTCACCCACACAGAAGTAGGAATGCTGCCAATCAAATAAGCTAAAACAATTAATAAAAGTTCGTTCATAGAACCTATTATAGGAAAGGCAAAAATAAGTAAAAATTGAAAGTCGTAACAATAATTTAATACACCAGTAAAGGTGAATTAATGACTGAAGCTTATTGCCATCCATTTGTTCATACCAATTTTGTGGTTGAAAATCAATGGGTATTTACCAGCTTCTTTTAAAATATCAGTTTCATCTGTTTCTAATAAGCCGCTGAGTAATAAGATGCCTGTGGGGGCTAATTGTTTTACTAAGGAAGAAAAATTATCCAGTATCACATTCTTGTTGATGTTGGCCAGAATAATATCGTACTGCTTCTCTCCTGCTGCGTTGTCTGCTTTTTTTAATTCAAATTTTGAGCAGTTATTTCTCTTTAAATTTTCCTCCGCATTTTCAATACTCCATTCATCATAGTCAACGGCAAAGATTTTTGCTGCTCCCAATTTTTCTGCAAGGATGGAAAGAATACCGGTGCCGGTACCAAAATCAAAAACTGATTTGCTGGCGAAATCAATTTCTCTCATTTGCTGAATCATCATAAAGGTGGTAGCATGGTGGCCCGTACCAAAACTCATCTTTGGAGTAATAACAATTTCATGTTCCACTCCGGTTAATGATTCATGAA
The DNA here is from genome assembly GCA_026785745.1 of Chitinophagaceae bacterium. Lineage (GTDB taxonomy): Bacteria > Bacteroidota > Bacteroidia > Chitinophagales > Chitinophagaceae > JJ008. The sequence continues at coordinate 2,026 of JAJAZO010000468.1, forward strand.
AATCGGCACGGATGCCGACGAAGTCATCAACAACCACTGGTTGAAAATTTGATTCCCAAACGGCATTCCAATTGGTTTCTTCAATGGTTGATTGTGTGAAGGAAAGATTATGGCTGACAGTAATTTCTTTTACAGCCGCTTCTATAAAATCATTTGCCGGGATAAATGCTCTGAGGCTCTTCTCTTCTTCTTCAAAGCCATCGAAACCAATTTCACTTAATTGAGCAATTAGTAGATCAGATTGCTCCGATGATATGGTTTGAAATTCTATTTGGATGTAGTTGGACATATATCAATAGTTCCTTGGTTCTATAGCCGTATGCCGGACCCTGACAATAATAATTTCTTGTTCCGTAATCCTGTACGCTATTCTATAATGATACAATTCATAAGCCCTGAAACTTCCATCATTATCTTTTCTGTATTTATCCGCCGGGTACATTTCCGGATTTGCTGGCAATTTTCTGGAAGAGGCCAAAATATCAGCCTTTACTTTCTCTGCATTTTGGTAAGATGATTTTAAGATATACTTGTAGATTTCTGCCAGTTGTGTTTGGGCGGGAAGCGGCCATATAACTTTCCTTACCATTTCGCCGCCTGTTTTTCCATTTCTTCTTGTGTAATATAATTGCCTGCCGCTACTTCAGCCAATGCTTCGTCTATCTCTTTATTATATTGTTCAATACTGACCCGGCCCTCATCTTCATGCCGGCGTTGCAAAAAGGTTTTTAGCAGCAGCAAAACAGATTTCCTTTCCACTTCATTTAGCTGCACAAAATAACTTTGCCACTCTTGTTCTAATGTGTTTGCCATCTTATTGAGTTTTCACAAATTTAACTATTTAATCTGTGAACTAAAAGTTGTCGGGAAAGTTCATTCGGTGTACCCAAACTCAAAACCCTGATTGCTCAGGGTTTTGCTATTAATTATTGTCTTGTTCTTGTCCCGGTTGCTGTCACTGTCCGTCAGGTTTCGGCATCAAAATCTTTCTCGACAATTTGAATTTGCCCGATTTAGGATCTGTACCTATCAACTTCACTTTCATCACATCACCTTCATGCACTAATCCTTCCAGTGTTTCTAATCTCTTCCAGCTTACTTCGCTGATGTGTACCAATCCTTGTTTACCTGGCATAAATTCTACGAATGCGCCGAAAGGCATGATTGATTTTACTACGGCTTCATACACATCCCCAACAGAAGGCACAGCAGTTATTCCTTTAATCCAGGCAACTGCTTTATCAACACCTTCTTTCTTTGTACCAAAAATGCTGACTTCACCCATATTGTTTTTCTCTTCCAGGTTCACGGTAGTGCCTGTTTCTCTTTGTATTTCCTGTATCACTTTACCGCCTGGCCCGATAACAGCACCGATGAATTCTTTATCAATAAACAGTTTCACCATTCTCGGTGCATGTGGCTTCACATCACTTCTTGCAGCAGGCATTGCTTCATACATAGCATCCAGAATATGTAAACGGCCTTCTTTAGCC
>JAJAZO010000469.1 GCA_026785745.1 Chitinophagaceae bacterium
ATTTCTCATTCAGGCGCAAGGTAGTAAAATTGCAACATAGTTACATTAAATTTTGGTACGGGCGGAAACAAGATAATCTGGCCGGTTAAATCCTGCTAAATATGAAACTTTAAAAGGCCAGATTAAACAAATTAGCCGATATACTTAAATTCCCGGCCATTTTTTTTATCTTGTACCAAACAAATCAGGCTTACTTTTAAACCCAACGATGCCTGACTATTCAAAGCCAACGATGAAACTAAAACTGATTTTTCCCTGCTTACTTATTGGAAGTTTAATTCTGATAGGTTCCTGTAATAAAAACGACACCCCCGCCGTTCCTGACCCCTGCATCGGAGTTAATTACAATGTTCTTTCCACTAAAACAGAAGCAGTGGGCTCCTCCAATAACGGAACAATTACTATTACCGAACCAAGAGGCGACACCATCACTTATAAATTAAATAATGGCAGCTACCAGGCATCCTGGTATTTTACCAACCTGGCACCCGGCAACTATGTGGTTACTATAAAAAATCAAAAAGGTTGTACTGATACTGCTCAGATCAGCATTCTGAATTATGGACCTAAATATGCGGCTGTTAAACAAATTATTGTTGGGTATTGTGGCCCCTGCCATCGTAATGGGGGTAATAGTGGAGGCAAAAATTTTGATGCCGATGCCAGCATCATCAGCAATTGGGACAGGATAAAAGCAAGGGCGGTAGATAATCTGCCTACCCGAATGCCCGAAGCACCTAACGCTGCTCTTACCAATGTTGACAAACAAAAAATCACTGATTGGGTAAATGCCGGACACCGGCAGTCGGATTAGTTAAATTATTCTTCCATAAAAAATCCCCGGTAATTATTACACGGGGATTTTTCTTTCTTTTATTATTTTATTATCTCACTTTCAGCATTGGCCTTACTTTCTGCATTACCCCATTCTGGAAACGGGCATAATAAATACCTGTTGGCAAGCCACCTGAATTAAATGTAATTGTATCAGTAGCTGCGGTTAAATAATCTCTTTCCAGCAACGTTTTTATTACACGGCCCAATGTATCTATTATCTGAATTAGTGTATGGCCACCTTCTGTCCTGAACTTGATAACCGTACTCTCCGTAAATGGATTGGGAGAGTTTGTAATAATAGAATCAAATGTTGGGTCAGGTGGAGGTGGCGTAACTGCATTACAAGTGATGCTGCTCTTAAACAACGGCAGCGACTGTAACTGGGCATTGATGTTTGGTGGGTATAATCCGGCCACCACTGTTTTATCAATACAAAACCATTTTTCCAATATGGTAGCATAAATACTTCTGAAATCATACTGCATCGGAATATTATCGTTCACCGAAGCATTGGTGGGTATCGTCGGATTGTTTCCCAACACACCTGCCTCTATCTTACTTCCAAAAAGGAACATCGGCGCTGCAGCTCCGTGGTCAGTACCCACACTGGAGTTGGATTTAATGCGTCGTCCAAATTCACTATAGGTCATTCCTATTACCCTGTCCTGAACTCCGAGGAATATTAAATCGTCCTGAAAAGCTTTGGTAGCATCTGATAACCTTTGTAACAGGGTAGCATGTGCACCCATTGTAGTATCAGCAGCATTTACCTGAACAGAGTGTGTGTCATAACCACCGGTGCTTACCATATAAACTCTGGTCTTTAATCCTCCTTTAATTAGCCGGGCCACAATTTTTAACTGATCGGCCAGGCTGTTGCCTGTTGGATATGTTGCCTGTTGCGTTACTGCATTAGCGGCGTTGCGTATAACACTTGAATATTTCTGTGTTTGCTGGGAAACCAATCTTACATATTTCAGTTCTTTTCCTGCCGGTGTGTTGGGCACAGGGTCGGTGGTGCCATTTAGTAAATTATAGAAAGAAGTAGGGTTGGTTATACTCATCGACATATTTACTGCCGGCCCCTGTGTGGTTAATGTAGTAGTAGAACCTATTTGTATAGCCAATGGATCCGGCGTAGCTGTATTCGGATAGCCGATGGGAAAATTAGGATACTCATAATTCAGGTAACGCCCGGCCCATCCCGTATATACTTCCTGATTGCTGTTGGAACCCGTCATCCAGATATCGGTAGCACGGAAGTGAGAAAAGTTTGGCTGCGGATACCCTACTGCCTGTATTACTTTCATCATGCCATTATTATGCAAAGTGTGCATACCTGCCATGGACGGGTGTATGCCTGCACCACTATTGCCGAGGGCAAGTATCCTGTTTTGAGGGATAGCCACATTGGTTCTTGCATTATAATAGTTAGAGTAAGTAGATATTGGTATCACCGTATTCATCCCATCATTACCCCCCGATAGCTGAATGATAACAAGCACATGGTCTGTATCGGTAGTACTTTGCATCAATGCCTGCACCAATGGTGAGTCTGCTGCAAAAGCCTTTACAGAATATCCATTTATCAATGCCGGTAGCAGGGTGGCTGCTGGTATGGTTTTTTGTAAAAAATCTCTTCTTTTCATTTTGTATGTATTAAGATGCAAAAGATGATTTATGATAATTGGTACTCTGCCAGGTTAAAGAAATACTGGAATAGTGATTTCAGCCTGTTATTGACAATATTGAAATTGGCAGTAGTAGGGCTGGCGATATAAGCTGTCCAGGCATTCGTCCAGTAATAATCCCACTGCTGATTGCTCAGGAGTATTTGTGTTTTAATGGTCTTCTTTGATTCGTAAGACAACTGATTCCTGAAAATATATTTTAGTGCATCATCAATCAGGTCGCTTGGATTCCCCGGATTGTTCAATTCCTGAACATAACTAACAAAATAAAACACGACCCTGATATTATTACGGGTATAACCATTATTAGCCATTGTATCAGTAAACTGGTTTCTCTTGGGTAATGAGTCAGAGTTTATCCATATTTCATGAAACAACGGTTCCTGGTAATAGGCCGGCATACCTGCTACGTTTGGCGGGTCATGCAGATTTAAGCCTGTATTAACCATGATGGAATAAAAATAATTCCACATACCGTAGTTAGTATCCCAGTCAGTCAGGGCGGGAAAAGCAGCATTCATTTCCCGCAGTGATCCAATCACATGGTCAGCCGGGTTTTTGATGTAGCAATTTTGATTTAATACATCAAAGAAGTGTTCGCTTTTGAAAAGGGCGGTCAACACCGGCCGTATATCATAATTATTAGACCGGAAAATATCTGCCAACGGTGTTATTACATTTGCTTCTGTTGCCGGATCAATAGTATAGTAAACAAAAAAGCGGTAAAACTTACGGACAATAAATTTTGCCACTTCCTGGGTGGCAAAAATCATATTCAATAAATCGTTCAGCTCTAATTGTCCTGCAGTGGCTCCTGTTCTTCCCGTAATAACAGTATTATTAAAGAAAGAAGAAAAAGTTTTATTAACAGATGAGTGCCTGCCGGAATTAAAAGTTGACGTATAGGTAGTGGTGTTTACCTGCCAACCAGTTAATAATTTAGCAGCTTCCTTTACATCAGTTTCTGTATATTTTGAATCTGGTCCTTTTCCAAGGGTAAACAACTCCATTAACTCCCTCGCATAGTTTTCATCAGGGGCTGATGCTACGCTAAGATAGCCGTTGAGATAGCGGAGCATTTGAACATCTTTCGTTATCACATCTATTAATTGCTTAAAATTGCCAAACGAATATTGACGAATCAAATCATGTTGCTTATACGCCCAATTACCATATCCTACATCAGATACTTCATTTCCGAAGTGGTCAACCCAAAAAAACACTAATTTTTCACGAATGCTCCTATCCTGATTTATCATAGCACCCGTCCACCATTTTTTATACGAAGCTCTTCTTTGCGACTGAACAGTGCCATCATTATTAATATCGTTTACCCAAGTGGCACCCATTGTAATGTTGGCATCGGGTGTTCCCGGTTGTGTTGATGTAGCATATTCCTTTATAGGAGGTATTGGTTGCGGAGCAGTAGGATTTAATAATTCATCCACAGCCTGACTCATGCTCCGGGTTTTGAAGTAATCAACATCTCCTTTTTTAGCACCGAACATGGTTCGCTTCAACAGGTGAACAATCTCGTTTTCCGTCCATTGGCCGGAATAGGGATTGATACCAGAAGTAATGTTACGGGATACTTGTTCAGATGCGGCAGGTTTTTTTCTGCGGTTAGCTGTAAGAAAGTCTCTTCTGTCCATAGCTTTAATTTTGGTTCAGCGATGAATACTGACTTTAAAGATACTAATTGGTTTAAAATAAATTATAACAAATATTATCCTGAAAACATTGATATACAATAGTAAAAACCCGGCGATGGGCTTTTTTACAGGCGCAAAAAAACCGGCTCTTGCAAAACCGGTCTTAAATTGTTCAAAAAGAGATACTTATAAATTTTCTATAATACCTGCTATACCCTGACCACCACCTACACAGGCAGTTATCATCCCGTATTTTTTATTCAGCCGCTTCATGTCGCCCAGGTTTTGAATAGTAAGTTTTGCACCCGTACAGCCAAGCGGATGACCCAGTGCAATAGCACCTCCATTTATATTCACTTTGGCAGAATCTAGTCCGGCCTCCCGGATAACAGCCAATGCCTGCGAAGCAAATGCCTCGTTCAATTCTATCAAATCAATATCAGAGAGGTTCATACCAGCCTGTTTCAATACTTTGGGAATGGCTGCTACCGGCCCTATTCCCATAATGCGGGGATGAACACCGGCCACAGCACAATTTACTAACCGGCCAATTGGTTTTAATCCCAACTCATTCATCATCTTTTCTCCCATTACAATAACAAAGGCAGCCCCGTCTGATGTTTGGGAAGAATTACCTGCTGTCACAACACCTCCTGCGGCAAAAGCTGGTTTTAGTTTTGCCAATACTTCAATAGATGTGTCTGCTCTTGGTCCTTCATCTGTATCTACTATATAATTCTTTTTTTGTTTTTTACCTTTTGCATCCAGGTAAATTTCTTCTACTTCTATTGGGAGAATGCCCGGTTTGAAATGGCCATTTTGAATAGCGGCAATAGCCTTCTGATGTGAGTTGAAAGAAAACTCATCTTGTGCTTCCCGGCTAATATTAAAATCTTTTGCAACTGCTTCCGCTGTTAATCCCATACTCAAGTAATAATCCGGCTCCTCTTTAGCAATTTTGTAGGAAGGCACCGTCTTCCAACCGGCAGTAGGAACCAAACTCATGCTTTCTGTTCCTCCGGCAATGATACAATCGGCCATACCCATCCTGATTTTGGCGGTAGCCATCGCAATCGTTTCTAATCCACTGGCACAATAACGATTAACTGTTACACCGGGTACATCGAACCCTAAAGCCCTTGCAGAAATGATGCGGCCGAACTGCAAACCTTGCTCTGCTTCGGGCACAGCATTACCTACAATTACATCATCTACTCTATTTGCTTCTAATTGCGGAACGGTAGCCATCAATCCCCTGATAACTTCTACTGCCAGATCATCGGGCCGATAAAAACGGAATCCGCCTCTTTTGGCTTTACCTACTGCGGTTCTGTAACCGGCGATTATATATGCTTCCTGCATGATTAATGTTTAAAGGTTGTTTATGCAACTTTCTATGTCAAAGGTATTAAATGGCTCCTTTAAATTCGCATTTCAAAATGTATTTTTGTAAAAACATTGTCATGGAAAATATCATCACGATAAAGATAAAAGACAACAAGGCAAAAAAAGTGATTCAAAGCCTTGCAGAAATAAAGTTTATCCAGATTGTAAATGACCCCACACTTGGTTTAACGGGTAAAAAGAAAAAGCAGGCAAAAGATTTTTTGTCGGCCTTGCAACAGGCAAAGTTGGCAGAACAGGGAAAGTTAAAATTGAAAACCTTAGACCAGTTAATTAATGAACTCTGATTTTATTATCAAAACCACCCATAATTTTGATAAGTCTGCAAAAAAACTTCTCAAAAAATATCCTTCTTTCATTCAGGATTTGCGGTATTTAAAATCAATTCTTTTGAAAAATCCTGTTGCTGGTATTTCTCTAGGCAAAGATTGTTATAAAATACGCTTACGATTATCATCCAAACAAACTGGCAAGAGCGGTGGTGCAAGAGTAATTACCTATGTAAAAATTGAAAGGAAAAATATTACCCTTTTAGATGTGTACGACAAATCAGAAAAGGAATCTATTACAGAAAAAGATTTAGCTGCACTCATAAAAAAAGCCGGATAAGTATGTATAAAATTTTCCGGTCATTCCTTTTCTTATTTTCTCCCGAATGGGTGCATTATTTTTCGATGAACTGTCTGAAGCTATTGTGCAACATCGGCTTTAAAAGTGTTCTTACAAAAATCTACCGCCAAAAAGGAAATGCTCAATACTCAATATTCAATATTCAATTCTCAAATAAAGTCGGGCTTGGTGCAGGGTTTGATAAAAATGCCCGGTATTTAAGAGAATTAGAGTGCCTCGGTTTTGGTTTTGTAGAAACAGGCACAGTGACTCCCCTGCCACAGGCAGGTAATGATAAACCAAGATTATTCCGGTTACCAAAGGATAAAGCTCTTATCAACAGGATGGGGTTTAATAATGAAGGGGTTGATGTTATAGCTATCAGATTAAAAGAGTGGAAAGAGAAAAAGAGTAATTCCAAACTTATCATCGGTGGCAACATTGGCAAGAATAAAGTAACTCCGAATGAAGATGCCTGGAAAGATTATGAAATTTGTTTTACGGCACTCCACCCTTACGTTGATTATTTTGTAGTGAATGTAAGTTCGCCCAACACTCCGGGTTTGCGGGAATTGCAGGAAAAAGAATCATTACGAAAAATTCTGACTCATTTACAAACCATCAACACAGTGCAGCCGCAACCAAAACCGCTGCTTTTAAAAATTGCACCTGACCTGACACAAGAACAAATTGATGATGTGATTGACCTTGCATTAGAAATAAAGTTAGATGGATTGGTAGCCACTAACACCACCATTAGCCGCTCAGGACTCACTACTCATGATTCACTACTAACAACTATTGGTGCCGGGGGATTAAGCGGCTTACCACTTAAACACAGAAGCACAGAAGTAGTAAAGTATATTTGTCAAAAAACAGGCGGAAGGATTCCTGTTATTGCCAGCGGTGGTATTTTTACAGCCGCAGATGCTAAGGAAAAAATAGAAGCTGGTGCATCTTTAGTGCAGGTATGGACAGGGTTTATTTATGAAGGGCCGGCAATTGTAAAACGGATTTGTAAATCATTATAAGCAGCAATGGAATATTTATTCACTTCGGAAAGTATTATCAGTTTTTTTGTACTCGTAGTGCTGGAAGTGGTGCTGGGGATAGATAATGTAATTTTTGTCAGCATCATCCTGAACAGGCTGAAAGGAAACAAAGAACAGAATAAAGCCCGGCGTTTCTGGATGATTTCAGGTATCATCATGCGGAGTTTATTATTAATGGGGCTTGGCTGGCTGCTAGCTCAAAAAGGGAAAGCGGTTTTTTCAATTGCAGGTAAAGGTTTCGACCTTGCCAGTCTTGTGATGCTGGCAGGAGGTTTATTCCTCATTTATAAATCGGTAATGGAAATACACCACAAACTGGAGGGAGAAGACCCGAATGAAGCAATAAAAAGTAAACCCCCTCTCTCTTTTGGCCGGGCTATTGGGCAGATATTGCTGATTGATGCGGTATTTTCATTTGACAGTATCATTACCGCCGGTGGTACGGCCAAACATGTTGAAATAATGATTGCTGCGGTGGTAATTGCTATGACAGTGATGTTTCTGTTCAGTCCTGCCATCTCCGGATTTATTCACAAACATCCAACGTTGAAAATGCTGGCTCTTTCTTTCCTGGTAATGATAGGGCTAAGTTTAATAATGGAAGGTTGGGACAGCGAAACAGCACATCAAATGAAGCTGAAAAATTATATTTATTTCGGCATGGCTTTCTCTTTTATTGTGCAAATGCTGAATATGACGATGATGAGCAGGGCTGCTAAGAAAAGGGCACATGTGGTGGAGCTGAATGAACCGGTATTGAAGAAAGAACAAGAAAATAATTAAACCCAGCCAAAATAAAAGCCGACTTGAAAACAAGCCGGCTTTTACTATTTAGCTTGCATTAATATTTAATCTTATACATTCCTGTCATAAACTGCGATGACATATTAGCATTACTTACCGCTTCAATTTTTAGGTACCTCATCCCATTTGCGGAGGGAATTATAACATGTGTGTCATCAGGGTTTTCATATTCGGCAATAAGTTGCCCATTGGGTAAATACAGCGAAGCCTTAATGTCAATATTTTCGCTGGTTATTGTTACAGGTCCCGGATTTTTGAAATTAATCCGGATAAAATCTACATCTCCGTCCTGTTCAAGAATGCCATTTATCTCGGGCGCCGTATTAGTTTTATTGCCGGTTGGTGAATTTGGAAAATCATCCTCCCTTAATTCTACCTGGTTATTCAAAAAAACAAAATCATTCTGTGGAATACTATAATATGGAACTAAGCATGGTTGTGCAAACCAATTAGAAATTCTTTTACGACTCATACCCATAATGGGTACAAAGGAAAGTGGCCCTGTACCAAAACCTCCATTATAGTCGCTATAAAACCTGCATTCTTCATCGTATTGGCCCTGATGCCCCAACCCCATTGTATGCCCTACCTCATGAGATATTACAAGGGCGATTAACTTTAAATCACTACCTATCGGATCAGCAAAAACAAAGCAGGGATTATCCGCAAGCCTATAACCCAAACCAGCCCATGGAGAAACACCTGCAAGAGCATTACGAAATCCTACATGTCCCGGAGTTTTAGTGATAATGCACACCTGTTTATTAGACCTTAAATAAGCATCGTAAACAGCCTGGCTTGTAGTAACCTGAATATTGAATGGTGAAAAATCATCTTTTACTAATTGGATTATTTCTTCTATCTGTGCGGGTGATAATGTAGGTGATGGGACGTCATGTCTAAACCTTACGATTGGAGATGTTACATTACCTCCCTGTGCAGTACCATGACCTGGAAGTACCATAGCTCCATCAAAATCCAAAAAAAGTAAAAGTTCGGTAGCAGGGGTGGTGGTTTCTGTCCTGGACATCGCATTGCGGTATTCCGGCAGCATATTTGCCATCGCCTCTTCCATCCCACAAAAGGGTTTTTGTTGCAATTGTGTTTCCGGTTCAGCGGTTACTAATTCCGTTTGCTTTTTGCAAGAGGTGATTAACATAAGCAGTACCCCTCCTGTTAAAAATAAATTTCTCATCTTGCTTTGTTTTAATGATTAATGAAAAAAAAGAGTTCAACAATTCTACGGACAGGGGGTTTTCGGGGTGGGATTTCTAAATGCAATCATTCCCATATTAAATTAACATAAAAGGGTAAATTATTTATTTAGTAAATATACGATGGCCACCACTCCTGCTGTTTCTGTTCAGTCCTGCCATCTCCGGATTTATTCACAAACATCCAACGTTGAAAATGCTGGCTCTTTCTTTCCTGGTAATGATAGGGCTAAGTTTAATAATGGAAGGTTGGGACAGCGAAACAGCAC
>JAJAZO010000470.1 GCA_026785745.1 Chitinophagaceae bacterium
AAAAAGGGGTTCGGATGCTTATAGGTACGGGTTTAATGGAAAAGAGAAATCAGACGAATTAGACCCCAATGGTAGTCTTATGACAGCTATGTTCTGGGAGTACGATAGCCGGATTGGTCGTAGGTGGAATGTGGATCCGAAACCAACTGTTTCTTTGAGTCCGTATGCAACGTTTTTTAATAACCCAATTCGATATTCTGACGCCAATGGAGATACTGTAAAATTTTCAGCTAGATTTCTTCAAACAAAACAATTTAAAGACGGGTTTGAATTATTAATGAAATCTGAGGCATTTAGGAATATGTTATCTAAGTATGATATAGGTGGAGATAAAGGGGTTCTAAAAGGTGCACAAAATGGAGAAGATGCCACAAATACCAATATTGTGTTTGATGTTTTTGACAATCCCGAGAAAATGGGAAATACCCAAATGACGGTTACTACAAAAGATGGGAAAAAAGTTGATGCTAAATATCTAACCAATGCGGCTTTGTTTGATAAAAATTCAAAGGTAAATATCAATGTGTTTATTGATCCATCTACTCATAAATCTGCTTTAGGGAGTTCCAACACAATTAATCATGAATTATCTGTTCATGGTATCACTTTTATGGATTTGACATCTCTTTTGCGGGATAAATCAATAACCACTCAAGAATTCTTAAATTATAAGAAGTGGGGAAATGACCTATGGGCGTCAAAAAAGAACGACCTCACTTCCAATGGATATTACTCCCCTCAAATAGGTCATGCAATGGTTGCTGCTGGATTGAATGAATATTACAATACAATCTATAAACAAGTTCATGGAACCCTTTCGCCAGCGCAACAAAAAAACTATGCTAGCGATGTTGGAATTGGAAAAGATGGGTATTATAGCGGCGACTATAAAATTGCGACTTCCGGATTTGGTGTTACTGTTGAGGATATGAAAAAAGTAGAATTATTTAAAATTAAACGCTAATGAGTATATCCCGGTTTTCAATAGCTCAAGTTATTGCTCTGTCCTTGGTTTATAATACTTGTAAATGCCAAAATGATTCAAGTAACACATTTACTGATTTATTAGTTTATAAGGACTCCGTGATTGCCTGTTACGAAGGTGATATAATCGACTACAGTAGGAATTATGTAAGCAGAATAAGCCTTTTTAATGGTAAAGAACTTGCTCTGTTTTTTGTTACAACTTATAGGGACGGCAAAGAAAATGGAGATAATATTGAGTTCTATCCTACAAATATTATGAAGCAAAAGCAACATTATAAAAGTGGAAAGCTTGATGGGTATTCTTATTTTTGGTCAAAGGATGGGCAGCTAAATAAGTTGGAGCTTTGGAAAAATGGAAAGCTATTAAGTCGGAAGAAATATCCTAAAGTACTTCCCTAAGCCCCCAATTGCCGGCAGGTTACCGAAAAAATCACGATTAGCGCAGGCGTCTCGCCTGTGCCTAAAATAGTGGCAGTGTCCGCTGCCGTAGTAAAAGCAATAGCTATCAAAAAAGCCGCTCACTGAGCGACTTGTATAATTTAATCCATTACAAAGCCTTCGCTGCCTTTACCAGGGCTTGTAATTCTTTATCGGTTATGTTTTCCTGTTCGCTTTTGTCATAAATGGAGAGAAGATAAACGGATTCATTATTGTGTACAACCAGGGTTACAATTCTGGCTCCTCCACTTTTTCCTTTGCCTTTAGAAGCAATTGCCAGCCGTATTTTATAGCAGTCGTTGCCCAGGGCGGTACCCTGTTCCGGATCGTTTTCCAGCAGGGCAATAAGGGTAGCATATTCTTGCCTGATAGAGGGGTATTTTTTTACCAGCCGTTTAAGCTGTCTTTCAAAAAACGGGAGTGGTATAATGTCATAGCTCATCCAGTAATTGTTTGGCCGTTTTCAATTTTAGCTTTCCCTGTTTGTGCTGGCCAGCCAGCTTTATGCCTTCTGTAATACTGTCAAGTACCTGTTTTTTTGTAGGTGCTTTTTCAAGATCTTCCTCCTCTATCTTTTTTACAAAGTGGAGGTTTTTTGCCAGTTCCATAAAAAAACGGTAGCTGCTATCGGGTATATGCAATGTTACTTGTCTCATTGGTTTTGTTGTTTTAAAAGAAAGCGGGTGCAATTTAAACGGCATAAGCTTTTTGGGTATTAAAATCCCGGATGTAAGCGGTAATAAATTTTAGTACCACCGATTTTTCTTCATCAGGCAGCGAGCTTACATTTTTTTGTATTGGTTAATCAGTTCAGCGTCGTTAATAGAAGCCTGGGCTTTGCTCTCATGGTCTCCCATTACCAAATAATCAATAGAGGTACCAAACACTTCAGCCAATGCTTTAAGTACATCGGCTGGCGGGTAAATATTTTTAATCTCATACCTGGCCATCTGCGTATGTGAAATGCTTATTTTTTTTGCCAGGTCGGCTTGTGTAAGCCCGATAGCTTTTCTGAGTTGTTGTAACCTTTCTCCCATTGTTTCTAAAGGCGAAACTGTCTTATTTGCTGCCATAGTTTATTCTTTTAAGAAGTATTATCCACACAAAAGTAGCAATAGGGAGGGTTAGAATAGGCTTATGCGGCGAAGTTTGTGGAAAAGATATTCCAAAAGGATTTCTTTAATTCGTCGTATATGGCTTGTTTTGTGCAAATAAGACGATAAACTTTTTTTTTGCCCTTGCCGGTGTTTCCCAATAATCAGCCTCGCCGCATAAACACCACCCATGCCCTTGTTGGGTGTTTTCACCAACAAGTTCCACACCCCAACCCCTCTTAGTCCAAGGTTGTAAATGAGTAAAGTTTGCCAAAGAAACACTATTGGTTCAAGCGTCTCCGCTTGTACCCAAAATAATGGCAGCGTCCGCTGCATACAACCCTTGCTGTTATTAGGTTACAAGCGGGATGGGTTATAAAACAAGACATTAGAAAAGCCGTTCCATGAACGGCTTTTATTACTTTACCCTTTTAAGTGCTTTTCTTTTAGAAGGTTTTCTGGAACCGTGTATAATACCAAGAACAATAATTTGGGTATCCGCAATTTTGTAAACAATATACCAGCTAAGGCAAAGGGCCTGCCGGTACAATTTAGATTTGGTGGGCAGCAAGTCGCATTCTTTAAAAGCGTATGGCCTAAGTTCTATCTGGTCAATGGTTGCAAACAGGGCATCACCCACTTTTACAGCGTTCATTGGCTGATGGTTTACAATAGCAATGTAGCTGGTAATCTCATCAATATTGTGTACCGCATTATCTGAAAGCCTTACTTTATAAGCTGTTGCAATTGTTTTCGTTTGTTTGCCCATTTTGTTTTGGCTTGTTGTAAAGTAATAGCAGGCATTGCTTCGGCTTGTTCAATCCAGCTATTAAATTCCTGGGTGGTCATGGGCTTGCCCTCCAAAGCTGGCGAAGGCATTTGCCCCGTTAGTTTTTGCGTGTTCTCCGTTATGCCACCTTGTTTAGCTGGCATTTTTTGTGTGGGCTCTTTTATGGTCACAAAATCAAGATTTTTTACCAGCTTCATAAAAAAAGGGTATTCATTATCTGGTACAGAAACGGTTATGTCTTTCATAGGTAAATATTTTTAAAGAGTCTTTTTAAGCTGCGTTTCTTTTATTTTTCACCGGTGCAGGTGTTCCCCCAAACGTTACGGCTTGACGTTGTGGCGGTATTATGTGTTCCGTATGCCGACAACTGAAGCCGGTTAAAGATAAAATGTTTACTGGTTTCTACTACTGCTCAGTTTATAACATCATGCTGAAACTGCCGATGAATAGCGAACTGCTGCTGATTGCTCCAACGTCCAGCCGCCATAATGCCAAACCGCATGTTGTGCGTTCGCTTTCCTTGTCTTAGAATTGAAGCATCTAAAATAAACAGGTTTTTGTGCGTTTTTGCTATAAACCCATGTCACGATATAGTTTCCAATTGCCATCTTCTTGTTTCCATACTACAAGATATTTTCCTTTATACTTTGGATTGCCTTTGCTGTCCCTAAATTCGTAAGTGCCTAACTCGACGAGAAATTCTGAGTCAGTAGAAAGAGAAGTTGTGGTATATATTATGGTTCGAGTGTCATTCTTAATTGAATT
>JAJAZO010000471.1 GCA_026785745.1 Chitinophagaceae bacterium
AGGTCGCTTTGCTTCCAGTTTTTCATATCATCTTCATACCCAATAACCGGCCAATGATAGGGATGTTCTAAAAATGCAAGCCCTTGTGTTGTTTGAAACAAAACTTGCCAGGGAGAGTTTTCAAGACCCGTACTTCTTTCGCTAAGTACGACACCTCTTTCACTTTCCACCATCTTGGGGTCAATACTTAAACTAGAAATGCGGTCCCCTTCTAAATCAAAAATTACTTCAGTTGCCGAAGATGGAAACCAGTTGGTATAAACTGTAACATCTTCTCTTGTATAGGCATTATTGGCTCCACCATTAAATTCCATAGTTTGATCAAAGAGTTTTGGCCCATATTTTTTTGCACCATTAAACATCATGTGTTCAAAAAAATGTGAGAGGCCAGTGATGCCCTGGTATTCATTGCGGCTGCCAACCCGGTAAAACAAGTACATATTGGCATTGGGAATAGAATTGTCTTATACCACAAGAAACTTCATGCCGTTTTTTAACGTAAAGGTTTTAACATCGTCTGCTTTCATTTGTGACTGCGCAATGCCTGTCAACAGAATGAAAAAAGGCAGAAATAATTTTTTCATGCTATAAATATTTATTGGTGTTAAAGCTAAGAAAACAATACGAAAGGTATTGAACCGTTCGTGTAAATAAAAAACCCGTTTCGACTTTAGCAAAAACGGGTTCTAAGAAAAAATATTTCAATTATTTTATCTCGTAATCTTTTTTGAACGACATTAATGTAGAACGATACAGAGCATTAGCAGTGTCTAATGTGGCTGCTTTTGTATAATAGGTGTAAGCCTCAGATAGGTAATGTGCATCTTCCAGCATAAAACCTATGCGATAGGCCTGTTCTGCAGGTGCTTCAAAAGCTGCACCCTGCTTTTTTATAGCATCCAGAACGGCAGCGTAAGTTTCTTTTGTTACATAGTTGATGATTTTCAGCTCATCATTTTCTTCTCCTTTTACAGAGGCTGTCCAGAAATAGGAATTACCTTGTTTCATTTTATTTGCAATGTCACCGATTGGAATTTTTAGTTTATTTACAGAGGTCGAGTGAATAGCAGTGCTGATGTTGTCGCTGCTGTAAAGTGAAAAATCAAAATCTTTTGCATCGGAATATGATTTCCATGACAATGGGAACTCCGGGCCACCACCGGGGTAATTAAGTGTATCCAACCTTGGGTCTATCCAGATATTATTGATAGAACGGCTTACCGCACCCACTGTATTCATGTAGGCTTTACGGTTGCTACCGGCAGAACCGGTTGGTTTTGTCATGGAGGCCCAAACATATTTTACATAATTAGCACTTACAGAACTGCTGCTTACCCGGCAGGAGTCGCCAAATTTATTAAGTGCATACGTACCGGCTTTTGTAAACGTAAACATGGCAGCTTCATTACAGATTAATGTAACGGCACCACCGGCAGCTACTTTTACAGTGGCTGTGCTGGCAAGGGGTTTACCAACTTTGGCTTTGCTTTCCACATTATTTTCTACTACGGATACATTTCCTTTGAAACTGTACAGCAGGAAATTATTCTGTGCAGATGCAGCAAGTGTAAGCGAAAAAAGAAGGGTAAAGAGTTGTAGCTTTTTCATCTTTTGGGGTTTAAGGTTTAATACTAATGATTTATTAATGATGGTGAGGTTTAAACACCGTCTTATAATTAAATTTTTTATGCATCCACACAGCCCAGGCTTCGTAAAAATAGATGACATCCACGGCCATAATAATTACTAGCAGGCTCATTTTCATATCCACCTTCAGCCGGTACCGGTCAAATAAATGAATACCCAACCATACGAATAGTATGGCTGACGCTACCTGTATAATTTTAGCTACTAAATGGAACCAAATATGGCTTTCAAGGTAATACCGGATGAAAAAGGACATGAATAGCCAGCAAACAAGGACTGAAATGAGCCAATTGACCCACGAAGGTAACTTTTTTACATAGTTCTTTTCCAACACCATCGAAATAATGTTGGCATGTACAAAAATACCGTTCATATCCGGGTGTGACTTGCCGGCAAATTTTTCATTCATCGGTGTAAACTTCTTATCCTCAATATCATTGGGGCTTAGATTTACATAGGCAAGGAGGGCAATCCTGCCATTAATGGCAGAAGAGTCAATATTGTCCATCAGCAAATCTTCCCCCTCTATAACCAGGTACTGCTTTTTTCTTTCAGTTACATTGCGGGTATAGTTAACAATAACTTTACTATCAGCTTTCTTTTTAATTTTATTGTAAGCAGTGGTGTCATAGAGTTTTACCAAGGAGGATGAGAATGAAGGCAGGACTATTTGCTTATCATGATCATCTTTTTTGAAAGGGAAATAATATCTGACAGTTTCTTTATCATCATTAGGAAAATTTACATACCCATAATAACTGGAATTATTTAAAAAGAAATTTTCCGTTGGTATAAGTTTATCACTTGAGTCAGTTTCAATTTTTACAGCTACCACCAGGTTTTTATTTCTCTGTATTGCTTCTCTGAGGAGAGAATCTTTAGCGGCATCTCTTGGTCCGTTAAAGATTACATCCAGCCCCATTACTTTGGGTTTAAATGAAGCTGTTTTATTAATGATAGCTGCAATACCCTCTCTGTCAGCCTGTCCGATGTTTATTACAACAATATTACTTGTATCAATGGGTGTATTCTGAGCTTTCCCAAGTTTGGAATAGCTCATATCGTTCATATCTAAATCCTTCAATCCAAGTTTAATAGGATTTAAACTGCCAAGATTAAGCGGTATAGAGCCAAGTATTATAATAAAAAGAAATACCCAGATAGTGGCGAAAATAGTATCCCGTTCGTACAGGTATTTGGTAAAATGGCCATGCATTTTCCGGGCTTGGTAGCCAATGTGTTTATGCAGTGGTTTTTTCATCAGAAAGTTTTAGTGGTGGTTCCGGTGTTGTAATAATGATTTGCCAATTGGCGGCAAGGTTGCAACTTTTTTATCCTTAACATATTCTCTTATTATTTTAACAAAGGGGGTTACCCCGAAATTCCCGGCATTTTGGGGCGGATAAAAATAGTTATTCCCCTGTAAATCCGTAATTTAGTAGGTGTAATTTATGCTAAAAAACCTTTCCATACTTATTGGCTTCTTGTTATCGCTGGTTGCCTGTCAGCAGTTGGATGCACAATCTCCCCCTAAACCCAGGGATACAACTATCACCGGACCGCAAACTTTCGCTATGTTAATGGGTATTTCCAAGTACCAGAAGGTTCGTCCATTGGAGTATGCGGATAAGGATGCCGAGCTTTTCAAAGACTTTTTGAAATCACCTGCAGCAGGAAGTTTACCGGATGACAATATCTATTGCCTGCTAAATGACAAGGCATTAAATGCTAATTTTTTAGTAGCGGGAAATAAATGGTTGAAAGCTAAAAATTTGCAGAAGGGAGACCGGCTTTTTATTTATCTCGCTGGTCACGGCGATGCAATTGATGAAAACCAATATTATTACCTGACGTATGATTGCAATCCAGCAGGGGATAAGAACAATTACCAGATAGGCGGTGCCATGTCAATGTTTGATGTGAAGGCCAATATTTCAAGGCAAACGCAAAAAGGTGTAGATGTTTATTTGATTATGGATGCCTGCCGTACTAATGCATTGCCTGGAGGCGCAGAAGGGCAGAGTTTTTTAACGTCAGGTATTTCAGAGTTAATGGCTGGTGAAATGCTGATGCTGGCGGCTAAGGCCGGGCAAGAATCATTGGAAGACGTTTCTATTGGCTCTGGCCATGGTCTGTTTACCTATTACCTTATTGATGCACTTTCAGGTATGGCGGATGTGGAAGGAACAAAGGATAATAAAGTTACTTTTAAGGAAATACAGGAGTATGTAGCCAAAAAAGTACCTGCTATTGCACAACAACAGTTTAAAAGAAAACAAGACCCTTATTTCTGCTGTCCCGATAAAAGTGACAAAGTTGTAAGCATAGTGGACACCAGCTATATGCGAAAATGGATTGAGTCTAAAAAACTACATGCAAAGGGCCCTGGTTCTTCATTCATTTCCCGGAGGAGGGCGGCTATTAGCACAATAAAGAATTTGCCGGTCAGGCCTGAGGATTCACTTCTCATAGAAACCTACAATCTTTTTAATAATGCTGTAAAAGGAAGCCGGTTAATCGGTAAATCTTCTGCAGAATATTATTACAACCAGATGGAAGAAAAATTTCCGGGTACTTCTTATACTGTTGATGCACAAACAACGTTGGCTGTTGAATATATCAACTTTGCACAAAGCAAGATCAATCTTTATCTTGATTGTAAAGATGCATCTTCGATTCAACGGTTACGGGCACAGATCGATGAAGAAGACAAGTC
>JAJAZO010000472.1 GCA_026785745.1 Chitinophagaceae bacterium
CGGCGGATAAACAAGCCTTCGCAGAAGCCGTGGGAAGGACATTGATGCTGCCTGCGGACAATTAGCTAATAAAAATTAATGCTTCGGCGGATAAACAAGCCTTTGCAGAAGTCGTGGGAAGGACATTGATGCTGCCTGCGGACAATTAGCTAATAAGAATTAATCAACCATTACGAAGCTTATTCAGCGCCTGAACCTTATTCTGTACATGCAGTTTTTGATATATATGTTTGATGTGTTGCTTTACCGTTTCATGACTGATGAAAAGTTTTTCGCCAATTTCTTTGTAAACAAGCCCCTGTGCCAACTGTTGCAAAACCTCATACTCCCTGTTACTAAGAATTTCTGATATTTTCTTTTCTTTCTCCTGCTGAAAGCTGGCTGTCACCCGCCGGGCAATGTAAGGACTCATGGGAGATCCGCCATTTTTAAGGCCTTCCAAAGCTGCTATTATTTCTTCTCCTGAACTATCTTTTAACAAATAGCCCAAAGCCCCATTTTTTAAAGCAGAGAAAATAAATTCATCATCATCATACATGCTGCAGATGATACATTGAACATTTTCGTTTGATTGAGTAATATGTGATACAAGTGTGGCTCCATTCATGCCGGGTAGTTTAATATCAACTATAACAATACCCGACAGCTGATTAATATAAGGCAAGACCTCTTCAGCTGATGAAAATACCTTTCCCACCTGGAAACTCTTGCTATCAGCTATAAATGTTACCAGTGCCTGCTGGTACTCTTTGCTGTCTTCTATTATGAAAATAATTGTCTTGATAGCTGTAAATTAAGGCACTAAATAATAAGAAGCAAACCAATTAAAACTTGCCTTAAATATTACACCCGGATATAAATGACTGTTAGTATTTTTCTACGAAAAACTTCCTATTCCGTTAAACTTTTTGTTTAGTGCTTGGTCTGTAAGGAGTATATTATTTATAACAAGCCCTGCCTGCTTTCGCAAAGCTTTGGCATTCGAAACGAAAGTTTACCGAAAGCCCTGGTGTCAAAAAACAAAACTTAAAAAAACATGAAAAAAATAATCCTATCAGCAGTTGTGTTGACAATGGCATTTGCCGTGCAAGCCCAGGAAATACCTGAAAGAAAAGGTGAAAGACCTCCAATGACAGAAAGAAAAAAACACCATCGTGGAATGGAATTCCAAAAATTGAACCTGACTGAAGAACAGAAAGCAAAGTTCAAAACGCAGAATGAAAGCTTTCGCAAGCAAATGGAAGAGCTGAAGAAAAATGACAATATAACTGTGAAGGACTGGAAAGCAAAAGCAGAAAATATCCGTAAAGAACATAAAGCCAGTATAGACGGAATTCTTACAAGCGATCAGAAAGCACAAATAGAAAAAAGAAAAGTGGAAGCAAAAGAGAAACAGGCTACCATGGGAAAAGAAAAAGGGGAGGAAATGAAAACGGTTCTTGGATTAACAGATGAGCAATCAGCAAAAATGCAATCCAATCGCAAAGAAATTGGCGAAAAAATGAAATCGCTCCGGGAAAGTACTTCGCTTAGTAATGAACAAAAGAAAGAGCAAATGAAAGAACTGATGAAAAAGCAGAAAGAAAGTATGAAATCAATTCTTACAGAGGAGCAACTGAAAAAATTAAAAGAAACAAAGCATAAAAGACACGAAGGAGAAAGAAGAAAGCCTGAAATGAAACAAACGATTTAATCCAATCCGTTCGTTAGGAGAACTAAGCCCTGCAGCATGTGCTACAGGGTTTTCCTTTTTTGACTAAATGAAATGTGATTGCCTATCTTTGCCGCTCACTACTGTTGTAAAACAGCAAACTACTACACATGCAAAAAAAAGCAAGTCAATTCGACAAATTCAAGCCAAAGAAAAGTAACGCTGCCATCAAAGAACAATTCAAGCAGGAAAAAAGAAAGTACAAGAAAGAAAAGCAGGAGTTTTTTGATAAAAAGAAAGCCGAAACAAGGGCTCAGGAGTCTGGTATCAGAAGCCGGGGAGCGGTAGTTAGTTCTACACCAACACCGATTACACATACCCGGCCTCAAACCACTGCACAAATGCCACTGAATAAATTCATTGCTCATGCGGGTATTTGTGGCAGAAGAGAAGCGGCGGAACTGGTGAAAAAAGGATTGGTAAAAGTAAATGGCGCAGTAATTACAGAACCCGGACATAAAGTAGCCTCAACTGATGAAGTAAATGTAAATGGTAAAAAAGCATTCCTTGCTAAAAACCTGGTTTATATATTACTCAATAAGCCGAAAGATTATATCACTACTACTGATGATCCGCAAAACAGGAAAACTGTTTTAGATATCATTGCTAAAGCCACTACAGAAAGAGTTTACACTGTTGGGCGGCTTGACAGAAACACTTCCGGTGTTTTGTTGTTGACCAATGATGGCGAACTGGCACAAAAACTTACTCATCCAAGTAATGAGATAAAAAAAGTTTACCATGTTACGCTTAATAAGGAACTGGTGAAAAAAGATTTTGACAAGATACTAAGCGGCGTTACACTGGAAGACGGCTCCGCCAGTGTGGATGTATTGGCGTATGCGGATATGAAAGATAAAACACAGGTTGGTGTAGAAATACATAGCGGCCGAAATCGTATCGTTCGCCGCATATTTGAAGCATTGGGGTATGATGTAAAAGGTCTTGACCGGGTAATTTTTGCCGGGCTAACCAAGAAAAATATCGAGAGGGGGAAATTTCGTTTCCTCAGTGAAAAAGAAGTAAGAGATTTGAAGCATTTTGGAAAAGGGAAATAAGGTGACTAATACGATTAACTACAAATTAGTTGCCTGCGGCAATTTGGTTTAGCCACAGACTTGCCTGCCGGCAGGCAGGTTACACGGATTAACACAGATTACAATTATGAAACTTTCGGAGTTAATAATTTTTGAGAATGATGATTTTATTGCGTTGAATAAACCATCTGGCTTACTATCTATCCCTGACAGGGAAGGAACCGAAGTTTCATTGAAAAACTTATTGCAGGAAAAATACGGGACAATATTTACTGTTCACCGGCTTGACAGAGATACAAGTGGTTTGATCGTATTCGCCAAGAATGAAACAACACATAAACATTTATCCTTACAATTTGAAGGAAGGTTGACGAAGAAGATTTATACCGGGTTGGTGCTTGGTTCTCCTGCAGAAAAGAAAGGAAGCATCAATCTGCCGTTGGCAGAAAATATGGTACATCGTGGCGTAATGATTGTAAACCGCAGAGGTAAGGAATCATTAACAGATTATGAAGTAATGGACAATTTTGGTATTTATTCCTGGATGCAATTTCAGATACATACCGGACGAACACACCAGATAAGGGTACATATGAAAGAGATGGGGAATCCGATTGTGTGTGATGATATATATGGTGACGGGAAACCTTTACTGCTTTCATCTCTTAAAAAGAAAAAGTTTAAGTTGGCAAAAGATGTGTTGGAAGAACGACCATTGATGGCAAGACTGGCCTTACATGCTTATCAGCTAACTTTCACTACTCTACAAGGTGATAAAAAAGAATTGGCTGCTGAGCTGCCCAAAGATTTACGGGCAACTTTACAGCAATTGACTAAATGGAGAAAGAAATAATTTTTTCTTCATCCGCACTTATTCAATGCTTGCAAAATATCATTCAGAATATCTTCCGGATGCTCCAGTCCCACGGAGATGCGGATAAGCCCCGGTGTAATACCCACTTCATTTCTTTCTGCTTCGGTTAGTTTAGAATGAGTAGTACTTGCAGGATGAGATGCTATGCTGCGGCTATCCCCAAGATTATTTGTCATCAAAAGCATTTGTAATGCGTTCAGGAATTTCCTTCCGCTTTCAATACCGCCTTTTAATTCAAAGGTTACAATACCGCCGCCATTACTCATTTGCTTTTTGGCAATGGCATATTGAGAATGTGTTTCCAAAAATGGATATTTTACCGAATTGATTTGAGGATGATTTTGCAAGGTCGTCGCAATTTGTAATGCACTGGCGGCATGTCTGTCCATCCTGATATATAATGTTTCCAAACTTTTACTGAGAACCCATGCGTTAAAAGGACTCATGGAAGGCCCTGTGTTGCGAATAAATAAATACAACTGATTAACTAGTTCCTTTTTGCCAACCACTACGCCGCCAAGAACTCTTCCCTGTCCATCAATAAATTTTGTGGCAGAATGTAAAACCAAATCGGCACCGTATTGAATCGGCTGTTGTACAGCAGGTGTAGCAAAACAGTTATCTACTACAAATAAAATATTATGTTGCTTGCACAGTTTTGCTACAAATTCAATATCAATAATATCCAAACCGGGGTTGCTCGGTGTTTCCACATATAGCATTTTTGTATTTGGCTTTATCAAAGCTGCAATACTTTCCGGTTCATTCATATTGAAATAAGAAGATTCAATTCCCCACTTGGGTAAATACTTGGTAAGTATCGTATGTGTAGAGCCGAATACTGCTGATGCAGAAATGATATGGGCGCCTTTGCTTAAAAATGTCATAAA
>JAJAZO010000473.1 GCA_026785745.1 Chitinophagaceae bacterium
ATGTATATATTTTGATTTCACATTGATGCGATGGAGATACTTATCCATTTCTTCTGCCATCCTTTTCGTCAGTGTTGTTACCAGCACCCGGTCTCCCATTTTTATTCTCTTATCAATTTCATCAAGCAAGTCATCTATCTGGTTTACTGAAGGACGAATTTCAATAGGAGGCTCCAGCAAACCGGTAGGCCTTACTACCTGTTCTACCACAATACCCCCGCATTTTTCCAGTTCATAATCATCCGGTGTGGCTGAAACAAAAACAACCTGGTTGGTCAGTGATTCAAACTCATGAAAATTCAACGGACGATTATCTAATGCAGAAGGCAAACGAAAACCATAATCAACTAATACTAATTTCCGGCTTCTGTCGCCGCCATACATGCCACTTACCTGCGGAATGGTCTGGTGGCTTTCATCTATTATGGTTATGTAATCTTTAGGAAAATAATCGAGCAAACAGAATGGCCGGGTGCCGGGTTTTCTTCTGTCAAAAAAACGGGAATAGTTTTCAATGCCGTTACAATAACCCAGCTCTCTGATCATTTCAATATCATAGTTCACTCTTTCACTCAGCCGTTGTGCTTCTATATACTTTCCTTCTTTCTTAAAATATTCTGCTTGTGCAGTCATTTCGTCCTGCATTTCATACAATACCTGTTGCAAAATATCTTTGGGGGCCACATACAAATTAGCCGGAAAGATGGCCGCATTTTCCATCAGGCCAATTCGTTTGCTTGTCACCACATCTATGCTTTCTATTTCTTCAATTTCATCACCAAAAAAAGTAATGCGATAGCCATAGTCAACATACGGAAGATTAATGTCAACGGTATCGCCTTTTACCCGGAATGTACCCCGGTTAAATTCTAACGTAGTTCTGTTGTACGTAGAATTAACTAAGGCATGAAGAAATGCCTGTCTTGAAATTGTTTGACCTTTGTTAATGCGGACAATACCGTTTTCATAATCGGTGGGATTGCCCATACCATAAATACAGCTTACCGAAGCTACCACAATAATGTCCCTTCGTCCGCTGAGTAAACTTGATGTGGCTCTCAGGCGAAGTTTATCTAATTCATCATTAATACTCAGGTCTTTTTCAATATACACATCACTCACCGGCATATAAGCTTCCGGCTGATAGTAATCATAGTAAGAAACAAAATACTCGACTGCATTCTCCGGGAAGAACTGGCGGAACTCACCATAGAGCTGCGCCACTAATGTTTTGTTATGCGTCAACACCAATGTTGGCCGCTGCACATTCTGAATCACATTGGCCACGGTAAATGTTTTGCCACTTCCCGTTACACCCAATAAGGTCTGGTATTTTTCTCCATTGTTTATCCCTTCCGTTAGTTGACGGATAGCATCGCGCTGATCACCGGCGGGAGGAAAGGGATTATAAAGATTAAATGCCATAATAAAACCTGTTTGTAACAAGCAGGTCTGCAATTTAGCAAATACCGGGCTAAAGGATGCAGCGCAATGCCTGTATTAACCATCTATATCCATCAGGGTTTCCGTTAATATTAATGAACCGTTTCCCTGAGACATAATTACTTAATTTACCAGCAAAATTGCCACATGAAGAAATTGCTCTTTACGGTCTTCAGTTTATTGTTTGCTGTTCTTTATTTGGAGGCTCAAAAATTTGAAACGGCACTAATGGCACTTTCAGCTCAGCATCAGCCGGATAAAATCTATATTCATTACGATAAGGAATATTATGTGGCAGGAGAAACAATCTGGTTTAAAGCCTATTTATACAGTGATGGTAAGCCAAGTGCTGCTGCCAATAATTTATACCTGCAGTTTACTGATAGCAAGGGCCAGGTTGTCAGGAATAAAAAAATCCCTGTGCTTGGTGCAGTTGCCAAAGGGAGTGTTGAAGTTCCGGATTCGCTTCCGCAGGGCAACTATTTCATACGGGCATTAACGCCGGAGATGCTTAATGATGATGAAGCCTTTATTTATAAAAAGAACATTTTCGTTTTTAAACTATCCGCAACAGCAAAAGAAAAATCACCACCTCAAAATATTTCGTTGCAATTTTTTCCTGAAAGCGGCCATCTTGTGGATGGCATTTTAACGGTAGTTGGATTTAAAGCTACAGACCAATGGGGTACACCAGTAGAAATAAATGGTATTATCCGGTCAGGAGAAGGGACAACCATTTCTTCTTTTAAAAGCTATCATGATGGTATTGGTAAAGTACAATTCAAAGCTCAGGCAGGAAAAACATATATAGCAGAAGTAGAAACCGATGCCGGAAAAAGAAGTTACCAGCTTCCGGAAGTAAAAGCTTCGGGCATTAATCTGAAAGTGCAGGATGAGAAAGGAGGAAAAAAATTCCAGCTATCCCGGAGTGAAAAAGATAAAGCACAGTTTGGAAGTGTATGGGTGGTAGCAGACATTAACAATCAGGTGATATACGAAAATGAAATTACGTTTGAAGACTATCCTTCCGTAATAGGCCACCTGGTAACGGATAGTCTTCCATCGGGAATTTTGCATTTCTCTGTATTTAATAAAGATGGAATGCCTCTTGCAGAACGCCTTTCTTTTGTTGACAACAAAGAATATAAGAGTAGTGCTACTGTTACATCCACTAAAATATCTGTGGAGAAAAGAGCAGCCAATGATATTGAATTAAATTTTGCAGAAGCGATACAAAGAAGCTGTTCTGTTTCTATCACGGATGCTTCTGGGGGAAGTTTTGCTGATAATGATAATATCTGGTCCCGGCTTTTACTCACCAGCGATTTAAAAGGATATGTCTATAATCCTGCCTGGTATTTTTCAGTAAGTAATGATACAACGAAGCAGGCCATTGACAATTTGTTACTTACACATGGCTGGAGCAGGTTTAACTGGACAAAGATTCTTGCCAATGAACTGCCCGTTAAAAAATACAGCGACCAGCCAATGATTTCGATAACAGGGAGAGTGACGGATGATAAAAAAAATGAGTTGCTGTCAGGCGGTAATCTTAATATTTTTTTGGAAGCTGAAGATTCTACTTCCCGGAACTACGATGTGTTGGTAGATGCTGCAGGCAGATTTAGAATGGATTCCTTATTGTTTATGGGTAAAGCAAAATTATTCTATGCTTATAAGGATAGCAAAGGCAAGACAAAGCCTGCCTTGGTGAGTATTGACAGCGATACACTCCGGCAACCGGTAGAACTGATACCATCCGGTATGCTTTACAATATGATTATAAGAGATATTAATCCCAATACTTCGAAAGAAGAAGTAAATACCCGTTATGATTATTTAAAATCCCGGCTGGATGAAACAAAGGAATTAGAAAAAGTAACTGTTCAGGCAAAGTCAAATAAAAAACCAATTGACATTGTAAATGAAAAATATACAACCGGAGTTTTCAAATCGCCGGGAAAAGTGGAAATTGATAATATTAATAACCCGGCAAATGATAAATCAATTAATGTGGTGGACTATGTTAAGAACAGGATACAACAACTGGAACTACAAGGAGGCCGTTTTGTGAACAGGAAGAATATAAGTTTAATGTCAGGCCAAAAATGGGCAGTAGGTATTTTTCTTGATGAAGTGCCGGCTGATATTAACCAGCTAAGAGTGCTGAGAATGGATGATGTGGCATTGGTAAAATTTTATGAAGCCGGTTTTGTAGGAGTGGGTAGTGGTTCGCCAGGCGGGGCTTTAGCGGTGTACACAAGGGATAAATCGAACAGGGATGAAAAGCCGGATAAGCTGAGTTTTGTTGAGTATAAAGGCTATTCGATATCAAAGGAATTTTATACTCCTGATTATAGTAATAAAGAGATCAGGCATCCGGCTTCTGATAATCGTACCACACTTTACTGGAACCCGGATGTATATACAGATACTGAAACAACGTCAGTGAAATTGAATTTTTTCAATAATGATTTCAGTAAAAAATTTAAAGTAGTGGTAGAAGGGTTTGATGCAATGGGGAAACTTATTCATACCGAAAAAATAATTGAGTTTAAATAAGTATTGGAAGCTATTCAAATGAAAATGCTTCCCGGTAAAGGAGGCATTTTCATTGGGGGAAATATCTTATAAAAAAGAAACTGACACCGTAACTTTTGGCTCGGTAGCCACTTTGCCTGCTTCAATTGACTGACCGGTAATACCATAATCAGCTAACTTGATTGATAGCGTAGAAACAGCAGATACAGCAGTACCCGTTACTGTTACCTTAGCTTTAGCAGATACAGGTTTACTTATTCCTTTTACAGTAAGATTGCCGGATACGGTTACATCATAAACTCCGTTCTTATTGAATTTTATTTTATTTAATTTGTCAATCTTTCCTGTAAATGTAAATTTTGGAAATGCTGCTGAGTTCAACCAGGCAGCACCATTAAAGTGTTCCTGGATTTTAGGATTGCTGAATGCAAAGTTATTTACAGCTGCTTCGAACATAATGACACCCGTTGTCTTGTCAAGCGAGGCGATTCCAGCCTTGTTTTCGGCTTTTGGTAAAGCATCTTTTGGTGTTGTGGCATCAAATCCAATAACAGCAGAAGTGGTAGTCACTTTTTGCGCCATAACTCCGCCAGCAAAAATGATTAGAGAAAAGAATAGAATTGTTTTTTTCATTTGTTTATCTTTTAATTGATTTTACTTTTAGCCGCAATTGCGGATTATTTTTTATTTAATGTTGCTCTTTTAAAATCTATAGAAGTGGTGCCAAGTATTTCACTGAAAAAGCTGCCACTGCAAACACCTTTTAGGGAAACGGGGTCACCGGGTTTAATGTTTTTTACTTTATCAAACTGATCCTTTTCCAAAGAAATATTTATAAAATAACCCGAAGTGTCAGCAAACTTAACATTGCTGGTAGAATCATCCCTGATATCAACTGTCGAAACATTACCATTTACGACCAGCATTTTCTCCCGGTATTTTTTATTGGTAGCCGTATCGTTCGAAAGAAATTCTTTAATCAAATCATCTGCACCAAGGGTATAATCAGCCTTTACATTAATCGTGTCTTTATGTGTTTCAGCCATTATTTTTTTTTCAATGAGCTTGAAGCTTGCAAAGACAAAAACCGGACCTATAATAATCCAAGTCACTTTTTTTAACAAAGAAGCATTTGGCGAAGCTGACAGTATCAGGCCAATGGCAGCTATTAGTTGCAGCCAGATGCCAATCGTCATTGCCTTTAGTACATTGCCAGTACCAAAATCTGTAAGCAGAATATAGAGAGTCATTAATGAAAGCGACAGAGCTCCTGTAATAAAAGGCAGTAAGCCGGTTCTCTTGTTGGTGGTGGTTAAAAAAACAATAACAGCGGCTAAAACCGGAATAAGTGCAAAAGCAAAGAATGTAAAGCTAAGTTTGGGGAAAGGGTTTTCCAGGCCAAGCGTTGTTTCCGAAGTTTTAAAGAAATCTCCGGATACCATGGCATATCCGCTTACATGGCTGCCATCCCACACCATCCACGGTAAAAAGAAAGTTACAACAAGCACTACACCGAAAAGAAGGTGAAGCCATTTTGTTATCCCCGTTTTGTTGGTAGAGTTTCCCATTTTTATTTACTAATAACGGCTATTTCAACTTTGTGGTTGCGAAAGCCAAAAACAAATATAATGATGTTTAAACATTGATTAGATAGTTTCCTGTAAATTATTTGTGAAAAAATGAAAAACCCTCCCGTCTTGCCTTTGGCAGAACAGAAGGGTTTACTTACTAAC
>JAJAZO010000474.1 GCA_026785745.1 Chitinophagaceae bacterium
GATGTTATCAGATCTAAAGATGCCTTTCTGACTCCGTATGTAAATTTTAACCATAACAATCAGGAAGTAACAGAACTTTTTCAGGGCAGAAAATTCTGGAATATCCCTAATACCGGGGTTACCTGGGTAGTAGGCAAGCCTGTTTCTTATTTCTATCCTATTTTCAACAGGATAAACCCTGATAACGGAGACCCTCTGTGGTATTTACCAAACAGCGATCCTAATTTGATTATTAATAGCCAGCAGGATCCAACAAAAGTTACTTCTGTTTTTAGCACTGCTGCTTTGCAACAAAATACAAATATCAACAGGTATGCGCCGTTTGCCGGTGGCTTCGGCCTTAACGGAGGTTGGAAAGGCTTCTCTTTACAAGTTGATTTTTCATTTGTTTCAGGCAAGTATATGATCAATAATGATCGTTATTTCTTTGAAAACCCAAATCAGTTCCCTGGTTTCAATCAGGCAAAAACTGTTCAGAATTACTGGAAGAAAGTTGGCGATAATGCATTGTTTCCAAGATACGGTGTGCAGTTCACTCAGTTTGATACAAGGTTGATTGAAGACGCATCATTTATGCGGATGAAGAACCTTACGGTGGGCTACAGTGTACCTAAAAAGATACTCAGTAAAACCAAGTTTATCAATGGTGTCAGGGCTTATATAACAGGAAGAAACCTGCTTACATTCACAGGTTATTCAGGTCCCGATCCGGAGGTTGATACAAACGTTACACTGGGAGCAAACCCGAATACCAAACAATTTGCGTTTGGTTTGGATTTCCAGTTTTAATTAAACTATAGAGTACAAAAAAATAAAAAAATGAAACGTATAAATAAAATTTTTACAGCAGGCCTTCTGTCAATACTGGCACTTAGCTCCTGCAAAAAAGATGAGCTTGACCTTTTTCCATTTAGCTCAATAGAAGTATCGCAATCTTTTGTTTCATTAAAAGATGCGAAAGCATGGGATGTGGGGTTTTATAACTCCTTCCGTGGTAATGTATATGGAAGCACTATGTTTATTCCCGATGTGCAGGCTGACCAGTTAAACGCCACTCTTGATTTTGGAAACAGAAATGGTAACCCGCATCGTTGGGGTATCAGTTTTCTTGCCGAAGATGGTGCATTGAGCGGTTTGTGGGCCTCGTACTATAGTGCTATAAAAAACATTAACGTAGCGATTGACGGGTTTGAAAAAATTCCTACTGCTAATGCCACTGAAAAAACAGAACTAGACCGGTACAAAGGAGATGCATACCTGGCCAGAGCATATTATTATAGTGACCTCGTTAAACGATATGCAAAAGCTTATAATCCTTCATCAGCCGCTACAGACCTTGGAGTGCCTTTAATAACTGTATATGATCTTAATGACAAACCTGCTCGGGCTACTGTTGCACAGGTTTATACGCAGATTTTATCGGACATTACAAAGGCAAAAACACTACTCACTGCTTTTGTTGGTACACAAGGTTCAAAAGCTTTTACTCTTCACTCAGCATTGGCATTAGAAGCAAGAGTAAAATTAGAAACAAGAGATTATGCAGGAGCAGTTGTTGCAGCTGAAACAGTTATTGCTTCAGGAACTTATCCGCTGGTAACAAACCAGACCGATATGAATGCTATGTGGAGAACTGACCTGGCAAGGGAGGTAATCATGCAGTGTTTTGTAAGCAAGCCAATTGAGTTACCAAATGTAAACAGTATTTACCTTGGCTTTATTCCGGCTACTGGTAAGTTCGCCCCGGATTTTGTTCCATCTCAGTGGGTAATAGATAGGTTTGATAATGCTGACATTCGAAAAGCAGCTTATTTTGAAAGGAAATTATTAACTATTCAGGGAGTTGACTATCCTAATATATGGACGGTTAATAAATATCCGGGTAATGTTGCCCTGTTTACAACAGCAGCAACTAACTATGCTCATGCACCTAAAGTTTTCAGAGTAGCAGAATTATACCTGATTTCTGCGGAATCCGGTGCAAGAGCCGGGGCTTCAACTGAAGCAGCTGCATTAACAAGGCTAAATACTTTACGGGTTTCAAGAGGCTTGCCAGCTTTAGGAGCTCTTTCTGGAACACCGCTGATTGATGCAATAAAAGATGAGAGGTTTAGAGAATTGGCTTTTGAAGGTTTCCGTCTCTGGGATTTAAAGAGGTGGAACGAAGGATTCACCCGTTCTGCGCCGCAAAATCTCAACTTTATCAATGTAGGAGCAAATTATAATACATTATCAGTTCCTGCAGGATCTGATAAAATCACCTGGGGCGTTCCAACAAGAGATCTTACTACTAACCCAAATCTGGTTCAAAATGCTGGTTGGTAATTAGTTATAAGTTATTTTTGAAAAATCGGGCTGTTAAAACAGCCCGATTTTTTTTTGGCTAAATAGCCACAATTAGCAAAAAAAACCGTTTTCCCGAAACAGTTCAGGGTTATTATTTTTTACTAGTTAAAGCAGGTCAAAAATAAGCAGCATCACCAGAGGTTTGTTTTTCTGCTAATGTATGAGAGGGTTGATGAAAATACCGCCCAATCTGTTGTATTTCAAAAAATCAACAATTTTTTGATTTTTTCGTTCAAGGTTATTTAATTTCAATGCCGCCTTTGATCTATTAATTGCTTCAGGGAGGCTTCGATTTCTTTTTTTATACTAAAATTAAATTGCACATGAGAAAATTATTTTTACTCCTAATGGGAGTTGTATTCTTTGCATGTCAGGCATTGGCACAACGAACCGTAACTGGTAAGGTTATTGATGAAAAAGGAGCTCCCCTTCCTAAAGTTTCAGTACAAGTAAAAGGCACCAACACAGGAACGGTGACTAAAGATGATGGCACTTATTCAATTACTGTTCCTGCCAATGGAAAAGTGTTATTAATTTCTTCTGTAGACATGGCCACACAGGAAATCGGTATTGGAAACCAAAATGTTGTAAACACTACTTTAAAATCGGTAGAAAAAGCACTTGATGAAGTAGTGGTGACTGCATATGGTACTGCCCAGAAAGAAACCTTTACTGGAAGTGCTACTAAAATTTCGGCAAAAGAAATTCAGAACCGACCATTAACAAATGTTACTGCAGCACTTATAGGCACCTCTGCTGGTCTGGCTACTACCACCCCTAACGGACAGCCTGGTTCTACCCCAGGTGTACGCATCAGAGGCTTCGGATCGATTAATGCTTCTAATGAACCGCTTTATGTAGTGGATGGCGTTCCCCTTGGTTCAGCACTTGCAAATATTAATATGGATGATGTAGAGAGTCTGTCTGTACTAAAAGATGCGGCCACTACGTCTTTGTATGGTTCCCGTGCCGCTAACGGAGTTATTATAATTACAACTAAAAAAGGCAGGAAAGGAAAAAACAATATTAATTTTAAATATAACCGTAGTATCACTTCCAGAGCTATACCAGATTATAGCAGGGTAAGTGCAGAAGAATATTATCCCTTAATGTGGGAGTCCTATCGTAATTCACTTGCTTACAGAGCTACAAACCCTATACCATTGGCTACCGCCAGCAATACCGCTTCTGGCTTAACAACTGGACAAAACGGTATCGTTGATTTGTTAGCTTATAATCCTTTTAACCTCCCTAAGGCACAGGTTATGTTACCTGACGGAACGTTGAATCCTGCAGCTCAGATGATTTATAACCGTGCTGACCTAAACTGGTTTGACCCAATTACCAGACAAGGAGCCCGAAATGAATATAGTGTTAACCTGAGCGGCGGCGCAGATAAAACTGATTACTTTCTTTCGTTTGCTTATACAAAAGAAGAAGGTTATATCAAGCGTTCCGATTTTGAAAGATTTAATGCCAGAGCTAATATTAATTCTCAAATCAAGGATTGGTTAAAAGTAGGTATGAACCTGGCTTTCATTCGTTCTGGTGGAAATTTTGCTTCTACCGGGGGAAGCAATAATATTGTAAACCCTTTCTTTTTTGCTGCTAGAATGGGACCAATTTTCCCGGTATATGCTTATAGCCCTACTACTCCGGGAGCATATTTTCTGGATGCCAACGGAAACCGCCAATATGATTTTGGTAATGCCACACTTCCTGGCTTACCAGCAAGACCCGCAGGCGCATATGGCGGACGTCACACTATTGCAGAAAACGAATTGAGTCGTGAATTTTTCAAAAGAAACGTATTCAATGGCCGTGCTTATGCAGAATTAAAACTAGCAGAAGGACTTAAGTTCACAACAAATTTTGCATCTGATATCACCAGCCGATTTGATGTTACATTTCAAAATAAAATAATTGGAGATGGCGCCCCTGCAGGCCGTGTATCTAAAGACTACCAGACTGTGACCGGCCTTACCCTGAATCAATTACTTAACTACACCAAAACTGTTAAACGTCATAGTTTTGAAGCACTTGCAGGACATGAAAACTATCGTGTAAATGAAGATTATTTGACTGGCACACGTCAGGGACAGATAGTAGATAATAATGTAC
>JAJAZO010000475.1 GCA_026785745.1 Chitinophagaceae bacterium
CTTCAGGGTTCTGTAATTCTATTCAGAAATTGGGAACGATATCCTCACTTAGCGGTTTATCAAAGCAATTAGCTTACTCAATTCGCCCCGCCAATAAAACCCACCCCGCTTCTCTCAAAGTAAAAAAATCCCTCAATTCGCCCCTCCAAGGAGGGGATGAACCCTAAAGCAATTTGTTCACTTATGCTTTCACACTCAAAACTGAAACGACCGTCATCCCCTCCCTGGAGGGGCCACAGCCTTTATCTATAAAGAACTTTTCAAAAGGGGTGGGTCAAACGGTACCGAACCTAAACGACCTCCATCCCCTCCCTGGAGGGGCCGCAGCCTTTATCAATAAAGAACTTTTCAAAAGGGGTGGGTCAAACACTCAGCTTCTTTTCCTCAACACAAATTCACTCACTCCATTCTTTTTTTCAAACTCTATTATCCAATCTCTTATTTCTCGCACCGCTGCTTCCACTTTATTAACTACCAGCAATGCATCAAAACGTAAAAAATTAACTCCATAACTTTCTATATCTTCCTGACGAATAAAATCTTTTTCAATCACCTTCTCATCCAAATGTGTAATACCATCCACTTCGATAGCCAACTGTAAG
Source organism: Chitinophagaceae bacterium (assembly GCA_026785745.1). GTDB lineage: Bacteria > Bacteroidota > Bacteroidia > Chitinophagales > Chitinophagaceae > JJ008. The sequence continues at coordinate 603 of JAJAZO010000475.1, forward strand.
TCTTTACAGAAAAAATCAACAATATAATTTCCAATTGGTCTTTGCCTGTCAAAATCATATCCCATTAACTGACCATTCTTTAATTCATTCCAGAGTTTTACTTCTGAGAAGGTCATATTCTGCCGTAACTGCTTTGCCAGTTCTTTCAGCTTTGGATTATATGGGATAATCTTTCTGTTCATTTTAACCCACCCCGGTTTCTTAAAGTATTTAGTTTTCCTCAACTCGCCCCTCCAAGGAGGGGATGTTTACTAAAGCATAAATAGTCATCCATCTTTAACTATCAACATTTCCCATCCCCTGCAAACTCTTTGCAAAGCAAGGGCTGTGAGTTGGTATCCCCCTGCGGATGTGTCTTAAAGCAATTCATTTCTTATAGAAGACCTACCCCTTTCCTCTTTCTACTCCTTTAAACTTTTAGCCTTTACTTCAACGCCATCTTAAACTGCAACACCTTACTCATATCCTTCACACCGGGTTCTTTTTCAAATCGGCTGTTAACATCCACACCAAAAAAATCAAGATGCTTAAATGTTTTTACTCTCGCTGCATCTTCCACCCCAATACCACCACTTAAAAAGAAAGGTTTCTCAATCTTTGCTTTGGAAAGTATGGTCCAGTCAAACTGCTGGCCGGTGCCGCCAAAAGCCCCCTCACCTCTCCCGAGGGGGGAAATATAACCACCGGTATCAAACAAATAATAATCGCAGACCGCATCATACGGTGCTACCATTTTATCAATGTCAGTGCCATCAGTCACCCGGAATGCTTTTATCACTTCCACTTCACTGCCCAGGTCTTCACACATTTCTGGAGTTTCATCGCCGTGCAATTGCACCACATCCAGGCCATACTCATCAATGGCATCCAACACATCAATCATTTCAGGATTTACAAACACACCAACTTTCTTTAAATCGAGGTCAGCCTTTTTCAACTCTTTCCCGGATATTTTCTCATCAATATATCTCGGCGACTCTTTATAAAATATCAGGCCTGCAAAATCAATATCCAGTCCGTCTAACTGTTGCAGTTGTTTCATGTCGGTAATGCCACATACTTTAATATTCATATCGTTTTATTTTGTCCACAGATTACACAGATTAACACAAATTAGATTCTTTATAATCTATGTACTCTTTAACTATTAATTAATTGTATTTAAAATATTTTTTTAGACAGGAAAATCACACAAAACAACACGAAAAATCTGTGATAATCCGTGTAATCTGTGGCTAATCTCTGCTGGGCGTTAGCCCAATCACAAATTCTTCAAAAGCCTCTCCCGGCTGCTCTTTTTTCATAAACGTTTCGCCAATCAAAAATCCTTTAAACCCTGCATCTCTCAATTGCTTTATCGTTTCCACATCACTAATACCGCTTTCAGCAATAGCTGGTTTACCCGCCGGTATTTTATCAATCAACTGAAGCGATGTATCCATACTTACTTCAAACGTTTTTAAATTTCTATTGTTCACTCCCACCATACTTATTTCATCGCAACAATGCTCCAACTCTTCTTCATTATGTATTTCCAATATAGATTCCAAACCTATACTGCCAGCATATGATGCAAATTCTTTTACTTCTGCTTTTGTCAGACAGGCTGCTATTAATAAAATTACATCTGCACCAAAAGCCTTTGCCTCTGCTATCTGCCATTTATCTATAATAAAGTCTTTGCGCAGCACTGGTATATCGGTTATAACTTTTGTCTGAATCAAATCATCCAAATCGCCGCCAAAAAATTCTTCATCAGTCAATACAGAAATTCCTGCGGCGCTTTTATTATACGCTGTTACAACATCTTCAACTTCCAGTTCTTTGGTTTTAAACCATCCTTTACTCGGACTTTTCCTTTTAAACTCTGCAATGATGCCGGTACTTCCCGGCAGCAATAGATGCTTTACCAATGAACGGTTTGCTATCTGCCAGAAAAAACCATCTTTTTCAAACCGTTCAATATTACTCATCGGTTTGAACGTTTCTACTTCCTTTCGTTTTGCCGCTATTATTTTTTTTAAAATATCCATCGTATCAATTTCGAATTAAAAATGAATCTAATCCTTTCAGGGTCTTGTCATGCCGAGGAACGAGGCATCTCAAAGACACTGAATGACCGATTGCCAAATTCTCTGAGATTTCTCCTTCGTCGAAATGACAAGACTCCGAGAATTTGCAGAATCTGAAATCATTGCAAGCTCACTAATTTAATCAAACACTCATTCGCCTTACCACTCTCCAAACTTTCCACCGCCGCATTATAGGCTTCGTCATACGTCTTGTAATTCCCGGTGCAATTTAATGCCATCGCTGCATTTGCCAGCACTACCGCATTTTGTGCCCAGGTTCCTTCGCCTTTTAATATGGTACTGAAAATCTTTGCTGCCTCTTCTACGCTATTACCACCACTTATATCTTCCGGCGATACCATCCGCTTACCCAGTTGTTCGGGTGTCATTACTCTTTCACCTTCATTGGTAATAACCTTTGTATCATTGGTCAATGAAATTTCATCATATCCATCAAGGCTATGAATAATGGTAAATGCTTTTTCAGTTTGCTGTAATAAATAATTATAAATTCTTGCCATTTCCAAACTATACAC
>JAJAZO010000476.1 GCA_026785745.1 Chitinophagaceae bacterium
AAATTAATGTGCCTGACTGTTTGGTTGAATTTTGAAATACATCTTCACCACCACCACCGATCAACCGCACTTTAATTTTATCATTATCACCCTGCATAACAAATTTGTCCTGTCCATCCATTCCATACACTCTTAGTTCTTTGGTTACTTGCGGGTCGAATTTTCTTTCATACATTTTGGTGCTTTGTGCGCCGTCTTTGTCAATTTTGTACACTTGCACCATGGCTGAGCCGTCACTATTGCGGGTAACATCATACAACTCCTTTTTATCACTTCCTGTTACACTAACGATTTGGGAAATAACCCGATAATACTCCATCACTTCCCCAACAAGATTACTGCGGCGGGCCTTTAAAGTGGTAGCAATTTTACCGGCAGAGATAGATCTTATTTCTGCAGGCTGCACTGACATAGCCCTGTCAATAACGGCATCCGTCATTTGAGAAACAAATTTCTCAACCGCTGCTTTCCAATCCTGTTCCGTTAGTTCATTTAAAAAGAACCGGTCGAGGTTGCGGGCTGCAAAGTTGAACCGGCTGATACTTTTTGCGGCTGGTTTAAACCCTTCCAGTTGAGGCACCAGTGAACGGCCTTTCACTAAACAGGGCAGTATTCCCTGGTTAATATAAAAAGCCTGGTCTCTGTCTTTGGGTATAGGATAATACGTTTTTCCTTTGCCGTTGGCATTATCATTGGCCCCCCAGTTCCACTGGCCTTCATGCCTGTCAAGATCCATGACAAACATATCAAGTATTCTTGCCCGCAGCAGTGCCTGCTGATCTACTTTATTATCATTATCCTCTTCTAATTTTTGAGCTACTTCATCCGTATCATACACTTTTTTTACCGAAGGAGGAACTCTCTCTTCCAGAGTGGCCAGTATATTGCCAAACTCCTTGCGAAACTCTCCCAGTCTCGGATCGTCTGGTACATATACAAGCCTAACTTTTCCATAAGGTACACCGGCAGCATCCGCTAATGTTTGCACAGAAAGAGAGGCATATGGGTAAGATGCTGAAATTCCGTCAGACACAAGATCTGCAGCCGCCTCACTTTGTAAATCTCCCGGTAATGTTTTGTCGGTAATAAATTTTTGTATGGAGCGAAGTGTATACTCTCTTCCTTTTTTATCTTTCAGATCCAACGTATCTGAACCAATTTCCAGATCCAACGTATCTGAACCTATCAGGCGAAGTGATTTAGTTTGTTTACCACCCCCTTTTTTTACGGGGGTTAGTCCTCCGTTTTCTTTGGCGAGATTAAGAACCGGTACCCTCACAGGGGTATTCCATTCCTGGCGATAGTTTCTTCCCATCCAGAAATATCTTCCCCCACTGGTACTAAACGTACCGGCTTTGGAAGTCATTGAATCGGTTTGGGCGTTGCCTTGCGATCCAGCAATAAAAAAATACACAATTAATAAGCTTAGCAGTTTCATGGTTGCAGGTTTAAGTAATTAAGTTAATAGTTAGTCTAGAGTGCAAAAGATACGAATTTTTAAAAAACAAGCAAATAATAACAAATCTGAAGAAAATTTGAAGGTAATTGAATTTATACTATGCTCTTTTTTGCAGGCGGATACTGGCCGGTTGTCTCTTACTGTTATAAAACCGGGAGAAGCTGGAATTTGCGTACCCTTTGTTAGCCATTTAAGTTATACTGAAAATAACAGCAAAGCAATGCTGGCCTTCCTTGAAATTATAATCCAGGCTAAAACAATACTGGTCGCATATTTGTTTTACGATAGCCAACCCAAGCCCGGAGCCCCCGGAGTAATCAGATTTATAAAACCGGTCAAATACTCTTTCTTTATCTAACGGGGCCTTACCTGCATTAAGAACAGAAAGTTTATTACCGGATGTTCTAATGGTAATATTACCAGTTGAATCATTATGCCTTACAGCATTCTGCAATAAATTACTCACCAGTATTTCAGCCAGGTGTCTGTTCATTGATACCGGCAATGGTTCAAGCTGCATAATAACTTTCAGGTCAACTGCATTCATCCAATCTTCCATCTCAGCTCCTTTTTCCTCCAGTAGTTCGTTTATAAATACCTGCTGAGTGGCCGTATATTGGTTATTTTCAATCTTTGTCAGCAGTAAAAGGGATTGGCATAAACGGGATAGTTTTTCTACCGCTTTATAAATGCCCTGCACCTGTTCGAGGCTTTTTTCACTTAGCTCAGGCTCCTGGATGAGTATATCTAATTTTGAATTAATAACAGCCAGTGGCGTTTGCATTTCATGGGATGCATGGTCGGTGAAATCTTTTAGCGACTGGTAATCTTTCAGCATTTTTTGCGCCATCATCCTGATGCTTTCATTGAGTTCCCTGAATTCGGTTATGCTGGTAGGCTGCATACTGATAGCTGAAGGTGCAGACAGGTTAAACTCTTTAATAGAAGACAGTGTATTATGAAAAGGTTTCCAGAGCTTTTTAATCAGGAACCTGTTGGTAAAAAATAAAATGACTGTCAGCAATGCAATAAGGCCGATTGTTGAGAATAGAATTATCCATACCAGGTATTGCGTTGATTCTTCAGATTTGGTAACCGATACCATATAGTTTTGGCCACTCACATTAACCGGAAAAAGCAGTTGGCGGCTTAGCTCATTCTGATTTTCTTCTTTATAAAAAATTTGAAGACTTTTAAAGCTTCTTTTTCCTGGTTCGCTTGTTAGCTCAAAAGAAATCTGTTGATCTTTATACACGGTTGGCTCAGGTAGTTTATTATATTTATTTACATAATCATATAATTCTGCTTCTTCTACTTTTAATGCTTCATCCAATTGAGTGATTAATACATACCTGAGCAGGAAATAATAGCTTGCCGCAGCTATCAAAAGGATAAAAAGTGTGGAAATGATAGTAATCCTGTTATACTGTGCCTGTAGTTTCATTTATCAGTGAGTTTGTAGCCAATACCATACACCGATTTAATATAATCTTTACAGCCTTGTTGTTGTAATTTCTTCCGGAGGTTTTTGATGTGGGTGTATATAAAATCAAAGCTCTCTCCGTATCCCATTTCTTCGATCCAAAGATGGGCCATCAACGCATTTTTGGGGATTACTTTTTGCTTGTTGGCAATTAAATATAAAAGTAACTGATATTCTTTACCAGTAAGTTCAACTGGTTTATCATGCACACTTACTTCGTTAGCCGTTGTATCTATTACTATTTCCTGGAAAGAAACAATGTTATTGCCAGCATACATTTTCCGGCGGATAATAGCAGCCACTCTTGCAGTCAATTCTGAAAGATGAAAAGGTTTTACCAGGTAATCATCTGCCCCGAGTGTAAGACCATGAATGCGGTCATCAATAGAATTTCGGGCTGATATGATAATAACACCATCACTCTTATGGTTTTTTTTAAGCTCCTTCAATACTTGTAATCCCGACCCGTCGGGCAATGTGATGTCGAGGATTATACAATCATAGTCCCAGCTTTCTGTTTTTACTATAGCTTCCTGATAACCAGTTGCAAAATCACAGGTATAATTTTCCTGCCGAAGGTAAGCCAGCATACCAGATAGCAGTTCTGGCTCATCTTCTATAATCAATAGTTTCATTTGAAAGCAAATTTCTGTCAACCAAGCTGTAAATAAAAGTTAAGCTCTGCGTTAAGAAAAAGTACACCCTTATCCGCCATTATCAAACTGTAATTTTTCTTCTTTTTGCTTTTTTATAATACCAAAGGAAACATCAGCAATAGAAAATTTTCCTTTTTTATCGGTGGCAGACGCTTTACTAACTGCACTATCAGGAAGCCGCAGCAATTCTATAGTAGCAAACTCAATAGGTTTTTGAGAAGTTCTATCGATTACAACTCCTGCAACAATGCCTGTGAATACAGCCGGTAATTAAACAATAAAAAAAGCATTATTACTAAGCAGGAACGCAGCATAATAATAAATCTCATACAAAGTTATTTGTATACTTTGAAGAAAGTATGAATATTTTTTGGTATGGAGGTTGCCCGTTAATGCCCGCCCTTCTTCTTTACATCAAATTTTTTAGTTATTGCAAGACGTATTGCCCCGGCAGGTAAATAATATTTATTAGGCGAAGAAGCTCCCTTTGACCATAAAGCAGAACCCAATCCGTTAACACTTATACCCCAGTTCGGGCTGTTATAACCTATTGCTCCTTTTGCTACTACTGATGGGCCAATACTTGTTTTCCTTTTTTTACCGGCTGTACCATCTTCTGAAGTAAGGGTCAGGTCAAGATTAGCAACTACAGATGCAGTAATGAAGAAATGTTTATCCATGACCAATGTATAAGCACCTCCACCACCAACACCTATTGCCATAAAGTTCAGGTTACTGATTCCCTTTTGTGCAAAGTTATTTTCAATGCTTTTAGGTACAAGGGCACTATCCCCTTTTGCAGTTCCATAATATAATATGCCGCCGTACAAAGCGGACCCGGCTGATTTTTTTTGCCATTCATTTTGTATGATAGCTGCACGATAAGAAAATTTTTCTTTATTAGTTACCTGGTAGGCCGATATACCTATCAGCTTGAGTTGTACATCGGGCCGGTAATAATATTTGTTGGGATTGTTTATGGCAAAGCCTTTGGGTTCCAGGTGATACCCTTTAGGAAATAAAGCAATCACATCAATAGCCCATCTGCGTGGATATAAATGAAGTTGCAGGTCCAGGCCTTTCGTCTTTCCCTTTGCCGTGTCCTTATTCAGGGCTTTAAAGCCATAAAAAATATTGGCTGAAAAATTGTGATACGTAACCCCTATACCAAGATTCAGCTTTGTATTGGCTTTATATTCAATATCAGTTTGGTTAGCGGAAGGAATAGTGAATTTTAGAAATTTCTGATTAAGATATAACCGGGTAGTAATTTTCTGAGGAAGTGTTTCGTAATAATCAGTGTTGATGACAACTTTTTTCTGAGCATATACCCCGGCCATGGAAATAATAAAAAATAAAAAAGGGAGGAAAACATAGAGCAAAAGGAAATGTTGCTTTTTCATAAATGATGCTTTTTTGCAATTGATTAATGGTTAACGGGATGAAGGTCGGATTGAAATCTGTTGACAATCTGTAGCTTGTTATTTCCAACAGAATTGCTACAGATTTATGATGTAGGTTTATCTTTCCTAAACTATCAATATGAAAAAAATAATAGCGTTAATAATACCATATGCCGCTGTTTCGCTAACAGCCTGCTCACAAAAAATAGATGCCGCAAAGGTTCCTTCACCAGTAAAAGAATCATTCGCCAGGCAATTTCCGGGTGCAGCACCCAAATGGGAGAAAGAAGACGGGAAATATGAAGCAGGATTTAAACAAAATGGCCATGAGATAAGTGCTTTGTTTGAAGCAAACGGTACAATGACAGAATCGGAGATGGAAATAGCCACCGCTGAATTGCCTGCAGTGATAAAAGAGTATATTAAAACCCATTATAATGGGGCCCCCATTAAAGAAGCGGCAAAAATTACATCTGCAACCGGTAAAATAGAACTTGAAGCTGCCATAAAGGGGAAGGATATTATTTTTGACATAAATGGAAATTTTATCAGGGAGATTGTTAATTAACCATTGTGGTGCCGGGTCAATAAGGTCACTTCTCCACCGGTTTTAAATTTAACTTTGGCTACAATGTTCCGGTATATATTAATAACCCTCCTGCTTTTTATTACAAGTAATATATCTGGACAGGAGTCGGTAAAAATAAAAGTAGCAGATACAGCTACTCAACAAGCCATTCCACTTGTCAGCATTTCTATTAAGAACAAAACACTTTCTGTAACTGATAGTACGGGCATTGCTACTATCAGGTTATCGGCTGGCAGTCATTTACTTTCTTTCTCTTCGGTTGGCTATAGCACAAAAGAAGTAGTTATTACAGTTCCTGGAAACTCTTTACTACAAGTAAACCTTACCTCAGAACAAAAAACACTGGAAGATGTGACCATTTTATCTTCCACCCGCAACAATCAGCGAATAGAAAATTCTCCGCTGAAAGTAGAAGTGCTGGGCCGGGAGGAAATGGATGAAGAGAACACTATTAAGCCAGCTAATATCGCAAGTATACTCAGCGATATAAGTGGTATACAGATTCAGCAATCGAGTGCAGTAACTGGTAATGCTAATGTACGGATACAAGGGTTGGAAGGACGATATACTCAAATACTAAGAGACGGTATGCCATTGTACGATGGATTTAGTGGTGGCTTTGGTATTTTAAGTATTCCTCCGTTGGATTTAAAACAGGTTGAACTCATCAAAGGTTCTGCTTCTACCTTATATGGCGGCGGTGCTATTGGCGGTTTGGTAAATATTATTTCAAGAAGACCGACAACAAAACAAGATGTAACATTTACCCTTAACCAAACCAATTTAAAAGAATCCAATGCAAATATTTATGTGGCCAAACGGAATAAATATTTTGGCTACAATTTCTTTGGTGGCTATACTTTGCAAAAAGAAATGGATGTAAATAAAGATGGCTTCTCAGATGTTGCCAAACTAAATGCACTGGTACTTCACCCCCGGTTGTTTTTTTATCCGGATAATAAAACCACTATCATATTAGGATATTCTACCGCACTTGAAAGCCGCAATGGCGGAGATATGCTGGCTATTGATGGCAAAGCCAATGCACAACACCAATATTTTGAAAAAAATAAAACTGCAAGACACAGTGAGGAATTAATAATAGAAAGAAAAATGAGCGGTGGCAAAAGATTGGATGTTAAAGCCGGGCATAGTTCTTTTAACAGGGCCATTACCAGCAACACTCATTATTTTAAAGGAAATCAATTCAATTATTTTACAGAAGTTTCTTTACTGGTTCCGTATGGCAGCAACAGTTTGGTAGCCGGAATAAATGTGTTGGGCGATAAGTTTAAAAAAATATCATCCGGAACTATTCTGCTCAACAATTTCAGCAATAGCACTGTCGGCGCATTTATTCAAAATACCTGGCAACTGAAGGAAAACACATTACTGGAAGCAGGGCTGAGAAATGATTATCACAATCGCTATGGAAACTTCTTATTACCCCGCATCGCTTTCTTTAACCGTTTCAATGAACATTGGGCCACCCGTTTTGGAATTGGATTCGGATATAAAACACCCAACCCACTTGGTGCACAAATTATTGATTATGCAATAGAAAATATTCAACCGCTTGCTGCAACTGTAAAAGCAGAAAAATCTGTTGGCTACAATGCAGAGGTAAATTATAAAAAGGAATGGGGTGACGGTAATGAGATTTTCATCAACCATGCTTTTTTTCTGACACAGATAAACAAGCCGGTCATTGCAACGGAGCAAACGAACGGAACAGTAAGTTTTTCCAATACAACAAAACCAGTTGTAACAAAAGGGTTTGATACTTATATACAGGCTGATCTGCATGGATGGGAATTATATGCCGGGTTTACTTTCACAATAGCCGAAAGAAAATATTTGCAGCAAAACCAGTTTATACCATTGACCCCAAAAAACAGGATGGCTTTTACCATTGTGAAAGAAATAGGGGAAAATTGGCGGATAGGATTAGAAGGTTCATACAATGGCCGCCAGTACAGGCTGGATGCAAGCAAAACACCTGATTATTTTTTTATGGCTGGCTTGATTGAAAGAAAATTCGGCAAGCATATAAGCATTGTTTTAAACGGAGAAAACCTGCTGGATTACCGGCAAAGCAAAAACGAGCCTTTGTTTACCGGAACTATCACCCATCCGTCATTTGTTGCCTTATGGGCACCTATTGATGGGCGGGCAATAAACCTTGCGGTAAGGGTGAAAATCTAATCAGCTACAGGCAAAAAAGATATATTATAAAATGAAATGTAAATTTCCTGAAATGGCTGATGTTAGCGGAGAACTTTTCTGTAAATTAGGTGTTTTACAGGTGTTGGCGGCGAATGAAAACAGCAGGATGCTTCAGGTATTTCTTAATGATTTTCATTTTTGGGGGGCTGTCACGGTTTTAAAAAAATCAACCTCCTTTAATTTTCTAAAGTGATGAAAAGAAATATTGTACTGATTGGTTGTTTACTGCTCCTGAATTTGTGTCTGAAAGCCCAGGAAGATACTATAACGCAACGTATAGTATTGATTGGTGATGCCGGACAGCTTACTAATGGCAAACACCCGGTAGTAGATGCTGTACGAAACCTGATTACCCTTGATAAAAAAACAACCGTTCTCTTTCTTGGCGATAACCTTTATAGAAATGGCTTGCCAGATGACCAGTCGACTACCTATAGTAGAGACAGAGCCATACTTGACTCACAACTTTCAGTAGCCGACGGCAAACCCGCCAGAGTAATAATGATACCCGGCAACCATGATTGGAAAAACGGCAGTGCCGGAGGTTACGATGCCATTCTCCGGCAGCAATTGTATGTAACCTTTATAAATAAAAAAAATGTAAGCTATTACCCTGAAGATGGCTGCCCGGGTCCGGTATTAGTGGAATTGGGAAAAGATGTGGTAATGATTTTATTTGACAGCCAGTGGTGGTTACATCCTTACGATAAGCCAGGTATAGAATCTGATTGCAGTTATAAAACAAAAGATCAACTGGTGGCGCAAATAGCTGATTTGGCAGCCCGCAATTCAAAAAAACTAATCATACTGGCCTGTCATCATCCTTTTAAAAGCAATGGTGTGCATGGCGGCCTTTTTACTTTAAAGCAACATATTTTTCCTTTTACAGATATTTCCCGTAATGCATATTTACCCTTACCAATATTGGGTTCAGCTTATCCTATTGCAAGAAGTGTGTTTGGTGCACCACAGGATCTGAGTCACCCGGCGTATACAGAAATGATTGACCGGATTTCAACAGCTATAAAAGCAGTTGCTCCAAATATAATTTTTGTTTCAGGACATGAACACAATCTCCAATATATAAAAGACAGCAGTTACAATTATATTATCAGTGGTGGTGGCTGCAAAGATCAAAGAGTAACTAAGAGCCGCAAAAGTCTTTTCACAACAGAATCACAAGGATTTTCTGTACTGGAAGTATCTAATAATAAAAACGTAACCGTTAATTTTTATACTGTAACAGACAGTGTAAGAAATCCTTACAATGCTACTGTACTTAATTTTTCAAAAATACCACCACAGTTTTTAGAAGACACTTCTAAGGTGCAAGAAGATCCATTTGCCAAATACAAGGATACGGTTAACGAAGCGGCCAATCCGAAATACACAGATGTATCCGGATTTAAAAAATTATTTATGGGAGAAAATTACCGGAAAGAATGGCAGACGCCGGTAAACATGAAAGTATTTAACCTGAGAAAAGAAAAAGGTGGAATGACGATAATGAGTTTAGGCGGAGATGGGCAGTCCACATCGTTGCGGTTAAAAGATGCCAAAGGAAAAGAATGGACACTGAAAAGCATCAATAAAAATTTTACAAAAATATTGCCTGAAGCTTTTCAGGGAAATATAATGAAGGTGACAGCAACAGAAATTAATACAGCTGCTTTCCCTTACAGCTCATTTATTGTTCCTCCTCTTGTAAAAAGTCTTGATCTTCAAACACCTAATCCCGAGCTTTTCTTTGTGCCTGACGATCCGGCTTTTTCTTTTTACAGAAAATTGTTTGCAGATAAAGTGTGTACGCTGGAAGAAAGGGAACCCTCTGCTGATGGATCTAATACAATCAGTACAGCCAAAGTATTTGGTAAGATGATTGACGAAAACGATCACCTGCCCAATCAACCGGCTACGTTAAAGGCCAGGTTGCTGGATATAGTAATCGGTGATTTTGATCGCCATTTTGATCAGTGGAAGTGGAGTATCAGCGATACGGGCAAAGGCAAAATATATAATCCAATTCCCAAATCAAGGGAAATGGCTTTCTTTCGTAACAGGGGTGTGCAAATGAGGTTCTTTGCCAGAAGGACACTTCCTTTTTTAAAAGGATTCAGACAAACAATACCCGAAGTAAGCTGGCTGGGTTACGGAGCAAGAGATTTTGACAGAATATTTCTTACCGATCTGGATGCGGAAGAATGGAAACAATCAATAAGTTCTGTACAGGAATCTCTAAGCGATTCTGTAATCCGTAAAGCAGTTATGAAACTACCGCCCGAAATTTTTCCTATTCGTGGTGAATCCTTTATTAAAAAAATGATCAACCGCCGCAATTTACTTACTCAGAGCGGCATGGCGTATTATAATTTTATCTCCACCAAAGTAAATATTATCGGCAGTAATGATAGAGAATATTTTAAAGTAAGTAATACCGATAAGGGCTTGCAGGTAAGGGTGTATGCCATTGCAAGAGGGAATGACACCAGCTTTATTATGTATGACAGGGTTTTTAATCCTGCTGTAACACATGAAATAAGGTTATTTGGATTAAATAACGATGATCTCTTCTATATTGATTCTGCAGCTTCATCCAGGATTAAATTCAGAATAATCGGCGGCAAGGGCAATGATACTTTTGATCTCAGGGGGCATGTAGAAAGCCTGTTATACGATATCAAAGCTGATGAAAACTTTATCAGGAATGCAAGCCGGGCTAAAAATCGTTTTTCCTTGAATCCCCCGGTGAATGATAATACTATTACCGGGTTTCAATACAACACAACAAGGTTTCCCCAGTTGTTGATTTCCTATAACTCAGACTTTGGATCTTCTGTCGGAATTGGTTTTTCTAAAAGAACTTTTGGTTTCAGAAACCTGCCTTATGCTTCTGACCAAAAATTTGCTTTTTTGTATACTTTTAACCGGGCTTACCAGTTTTATTATAGGGGAGAGTTTAACCATATTACCCGTAACCTGGATGTATTGCTGCAGGCAAACTCGGTAAACCCCGGACTATATAATTTTTTTGGAATAGGAAACAACACAAAAATTGATGGGTCCAAACCTGATAATTTTTACAATGTGAAGTATAAAACATCAGAAATAAGTGCCCTTTTCCGCATGCGGTATTTAGAAAGATTTCATGTGATGTTTGGGCCGTATTATTTCCGGTATGCAAATGATTATAAATTTACCAAAGGCAATATTTTATCGAACCCACAGAATGTTGGCCTGGATTCAGGAAATATTTTTAGCAAAAAAGCCTATGCAGGAGTAAAGTTTGCCCTTCACTTTGATAACAGAAACAGCGAAATTTTCCCGACACGGGGCATACATTGGGATAATGAATTTGTATACACTGCCGGTATCAGTAACAGTCAAAATTTTTCCAAATATTCTTCAGACATGACGCTTTATATAAGCAAGAATAACTCCAAATTAGTAGGGGTATTCAAAGCAGGTATCAGCCGCATTTTAAGCAAGCACTACGAATTTTTTCAGGCCATTACACTTGGCAATAATAATCTGCAGGGATTCAGGAATAACCGCTACCAGGGCAAAAGTGCGGGATATGCCAGCCTTGAGTTAAGGGCAAAGCTGTTTGATATTGATTCGTATATTTTATCAGGCCCTTTTGGTCTTACCGCTTTTTATGATTTTGGTCGTGTAAGAGTGCCGGGAGAAATAAGTAAAACTTATCATAGTGCTGTTGGCGGAGGTTTTTATTTTGTTCCCTTTAATCTTTTTGTCATTACCGGTGCTGCCGGCTATGCTGCCGGAGACAGGGTAATGAATTTTTCAATTGGCACTAAAATCAACCTGAATTATTAATTGCTTATACTGGCTTATATGTTCAGGCAATGTTTAATTTCGGCATAAGGGATTTACTGCATGAGAAATATTTATACTTCTAAAAATACTCCGGTAAAAACCTGGCTCTTACCAGGAAGAAAGAGAATAGTATTTATTCTTTTTATAGCCCTGCTATTATTTTCTTTTATTGCATGGGTTGTTTTTATAGCAGGCGGAAGCACTATGGACGAAAGAGTGTTTGAAGCACTTACCCCTCAACGAACCGGCACTCTTACTCAAATAATGCGGCTGATTACTTTTTTGGGTAACACAGCATTTTTAATTATCGCAAATATTTTATTAATAGTTATTTTCTGTCGCCAAAAAAATTACTGGTTTGCTATTACTGTAGCAGTAGTGGCATTAAGCAATGTAATCGTTATGTCCGCATTAAAAAGGCTTTTTCAGCGGCAACGGCCTGCCGATCCATTAATACAAGGTATTACTAACTTTAGTTTTCCCAGCGGACATGCTTTTATGAGTGTGGCTTTTTATGGCTTGCTGATTTGGTTTACTGCTATTACCATTACTGATAAATATCTGCAAAAAGTCATAATAATTTTTTTATTGCTGCTTATCCTGTTAATTGGTTTTAGCCGCATTTATCTACGGGTGCATTACACTACCGACATACTTGCCGGATTTACACTGGGCTTTACCTGGCTTATTATTTCTCTTATGACAATGAATGAAATTCAGTCAAGAAAAATGAAACGGTTATAAACAAGGGCATCTCTAAAAACTTACCTTTTCCTCTCTCCGGAGCTTGTCGAAGGATGGAGAGGTTCCGATAGCTATCGGAATAAAGGTGACGTCATAAAAAAATAGAAGTTTTTAGAGCTACCCACAAGTTTATTTCTTATACGTAAATTTTAATATGGTAGCAATACCCTCACCGCCTTCATTAGAAATATATAAATCTCCATTGGGCGCAAAAGTCATTCCTTCCGGTTGATTATACAGTACCGGGTCGAGCCGGATTACCTGTTCCACTTTTCCATTTTTATCGGCCACCACCAGTAGCTTTCCTACTGATGCTACAATGTATAATTTACCATTAACAGGATTGATACCTGCTGCCGAAGGTTTGAATTCTGCTTCCTCATCATTCAGTATTTTTTTTATGCCGGCGATATTGACACTATATAAAGGTTCTGCAGAAAAAGTAAGCGTTGCCAGGTCAAACCGGTAAGCTGTTCTTACTTCATCTTTTTCTTTCGAGCATTCTTTACAAAGCAATACAAGAGATTTTCCGTCGGCACCGAGGTACATGGCTTCAAATTCACTGGCACCACCCCTGTCCAATATAAACTCCTTTGTGGCAAGTGTACTGTCTTTTGTCATTACCTGTACAACAGAGCCTGTGGCTACCAGCATATATGCCGCTGTATCAGTATAAACGATGTCTTCATAATCACCCTTTCCCCCAAATTTCATTTTTCCATCATTCCCATTTTTATTTTTAAAGTCCACTACAAAAATGTCCCCCTTCTCATCATTTTCTGCCAGTATCAAATTTCTATCTGGTATATACGTAATACCTGAAATTTCACGCAGGTGCTTTCCCAATTCCATTTTTTCATCGGGGGTTGAGAAATCATAGCCTGCTTTATTGATTTTTGCTTTTGCACTATCGCTGACAGCAACGTATGCAAATTTCAGCAACGTTCCTTGTGTATTTATTCCTTCATTGGAAATATAC
Source organism: Chitinophagaceae bacterium (assembly GCA_026785745.1). Lineage (GTDB taxonomy): Bacteria > Bacteroidota > Bacteroidia > Chitinophagales > Chitinophagaceae > JJ008. The sequence continues at coordinate 13,374 of JAJAZO010000476.1, forward strand.
ATATCACCGTTGCCCCTGAATGTTATGCCTTCGGGCTGCGGAAAAAGTTTGGGAGAAAGCTTAAAGACAGATTCCACTTTACCATTCAGGTCGGCGATAACTAATTGGTTACTGGCAGAGGAAAGTATAAACAGTTTTTTTAAAACGGGATGAATAGCGGCAGCAGAAGGCTGTAATTTTGATGTTTTGAAAGATGAAAGACTTGCCACTTTTGCTGCATCAATTGTAAATAAAGGCTTATTATCAAAGCCGATTGAATCCGGATAAAAAGCAAATGCACTAACTGATTTATCATCATCCATTTCGCAATTCTTACAAATAACTACCAATGCATTGCGGGATGTATCGCTGTACATTGTTTCAAAATCATTAACACCAGTAAGACCTATAGTGCCGGCCTCCAGCCCAAAAACTTTACCCGTACTGTCTTTGATAAATTTCGTAATCATCCCATCGCTGCGCAAAATATATGGTATGTCATTTAAGATAGCTATGTCTTCATAATCACCTTTCTTACCAAAAATGTATTCTGCGATTATTATCCTGGTATCCTTGTCCAGAATATAAAGTTTTTCAGAGCCATCATCTATGGCCAAAAAGATATTGTTTTTAGAGTCCCAGGTAATCCCGGATATTTCCTGAAGCTTCGGATCAAGTTTATCCGCAAGCGGTGTAGAAAAATTATAGTGCGGCGGAGATTTCAGCACCTTTGTTTTATGGCGGCAACCGGCGTTTACAACTATCAGCAGCACAGCCACATAAACAAACCGTGCCGGAAAATTTAAAAATCTCATTATTCTTATTTTGTTTAAATTTATCAAAAGTTACCTTTATAGCATGTCGGAAAATCAAATAACCCTTTTACAGGAGGCCCGGACACTTGTAACAGACCTATTAACAAACAAACTTAGCAAAAGTATCAGGTTTCACACACTTCAGCACACAGAAGAAGTAGTGGCTGCCTGTGAAAAGCTGGTCGAGTATCACCAGTTACCCGATGATGACCGGTTTGCCGTGGTGCTGGCCGCCTGGTTTCATGATACCGGATATACCAGCGGGGTAGCTAAAGACCATGAAAGCCGAAGTATAGAAATAGCTACTGAATTCTTAACCGTCCATGATGCCAGCGAAGAGCTGAAAAATAAAGTGCTGGGTTGCATTAATGCCACCCGGATTCCGCAAAGCCCCACCACTACTATTGAACGGATTATATGTGATGCTGATTTATTTCATCTTGGTAACGATGATTTTAAAGAAAAAAACATTTTATTACGGGAGGAGTTTAAAGAATTTAGTGGAAGAGAAATTCCCAAAAAAGAGTGGCGGAAAATAAATATCCGTTTCCTGGAGGGGCATAAATACCAGACCGTATAT
>JAJAZO010000477.1 GCA_026785745.1 Chitinophagaceae bacterium
CGTGTATGTTATACCTGCGGCATAGCCAAACTTTGCTTTATCCCAAGTAAAAGAAGAGGCAGCTGCTGCTGCATTAGCTTGTAAAAGAACAAGAGTTGTAGCTGTGCTTGCTAACGTTACACTTCCGCTGGGTGCTAAAACAGCCTGTACTTCATCCTTTTTACAAGAAGTGAAAAAAGTGGCAGAAGCAATCAAAAGCAAAAGTGAACTTCTAAATGTTGCTTTCATAATTTTAAAATTTTATTGTAATAAGTTATGTTCTGTTTTTATACTTTATTAATACCCGGTGTTCTGTACCAGGTTAGGGTTAGCCACAAGGTCAGCAGATGGGATAGGATATATTTTGCGGTTGGTACTTACACCTTGTCCGTTGGCTACACCACCTTTCCATGCCCACAGGTATGTACCTTCTGTAAACTGTCCGTACCTGATTAAATCTGTTCGACGAACCCCTTCCCAGTATAACTCCCTTGCTCTTTCATCAATCATGAAAGGAACAGTTAATTGTGATGCAAGTATATTACCTGATGTGTTTCCATAAGCCCTTTGGCGAAGGTTATTAATATACGTTAATGCAGTTGCAGCACTGCCGCCTGTTCCACCTCTCAAGACTGCCTCAGCATAGTTCAGATAAATTTCAGCGAGGCGGAAAAAAGGAAAATCAGTATCTACCCATGTTGGATTAGAACCATTGGCACCTGTTGAAGTTTTGTTTCTGAATTTTATAATGGCATATCCATCTGTAGCACTTGAAATATCAGCAATCTCCAGGTTTTGACCAGTGGTATAAAAGTTAGACCTTTTGTCTTCAGTAGGATTAGGAAATTTTTGTACAAATTGCTTGGTTGTACGTATACCACCCCATCCAAAATCAACACCATGATCACCTGCCTGCATAGAACCAACTATTGGCGCATGTACCAGGAAAGTAGTTCCACCCCAGGTCCTGCCTTTATTACCATCAAAGTTCACTGAAAAAATAAATTCATTGGTAGAAGTAACGTTGTTATCGGCAAGGAACAGGTTTCTATAATTACTTATTAAAGAATATCCTGCAATCGCCGTGACCTTATTGCAATAAGTAACACAATCAGTGTTTTTAGCTGTGCCTGTATATACTTCAGCATTCAGGTATAATCTTGATAGCAAGGCCCATGCTGCCGCTTTATCTGCCCGGCCATATTCATTTGTTCTAGCATCTTTCAACTGTGTTTCTATAGCTTTTAATTCAGTTTCAATGTAAGTAAACAAGTTTGCTCTTGAAATCTGTTTGGGTAAAAATGCTCCTACATTATCAGCTTCTGTGACAAAAGGAACATTACCAAATAAATCAAGTGCATGATAATAACTTAAGGCTCTTAAAAATCTTACTTCTGCATTCATGTAGCCTATCTCAGTTGCATCAGCACCTGAAATACCTCTTTCGCTAAGTTTAGAAGGAGCACTTTCCCTGATAAACTCATTGCAAAGTGTAATCTGAAAATAGATCCTGCTGTATAAAGCCCTGACAAATACATCTGCAGAACTCCATGACAGATTGTGAAAATCTTTGATGGTTGCATCGTTCCATCCAATTACAGCTTCATCAGTTGACAGCTCCTGTGCAGACCAGTACTGACGGATATAGCTGGAGAATCCTTCATCTATACCGGCAATATCGCCTTGTCCATCAGGACCGCTATTACCGGTAAGTGTAAGACCTGCATAGGTTTTAGCCAATACAGATTTGTAGCCCGCCAGGTTTACATACAACGAAGCTGCTGTGTTACCATATTTTGGCTGCCTGTCAAGGTCTTTGGTGCAAGAAGCCAGCAACAGGGCAACTGTTGCCATTATTCCGAGTTGATTAAAAATTTTGTTTCTCATTTTGCAAGCATTTTATTTTTTACAAATACGTTATTATTATAAGTCAAGATTGAAACCTAAAGAGAACACTCTTGGGCGGGGATAGAAATTATTATCAATACCACCGGCAATTTCAGGATCTAATCCACGGTATTTAGATGCCACGAACACATTCTGAACGTTGGCCGTTCCCCTGAGGTTGGCTTTATTGTTAAATACTTTTCCAAAATCGTAGGAAACGGTGAAGTTATCCATGCGCAGGAAAGAAGCATTTTCCATGTAATAGTCAGAGAAATACTGGCTGTTAGCAAAGCCAGTTTCTAAATAGTTACGATGTACATTCCCCAGGAATGAAACAGAACTTGGTTGAAATGTACCATTACCTGAAAATACATTGTTGTACATATACTGCCCAAGATTACTCCTTAATACAGTAGAGAAATTCCAGTTACCATAGCCCACGGATGTGGTGAAACCAACCATCCATAATGGTTCTGCTGATTTGTATCTGTAATAGTCCAGGTTATTTACTATACCATCACCATTCTGATCTACATAACGGCCTTCAATGGCTTTGCCTTTATCATCATATACCTGCTGTAATACAAAGAATGAATTAGGCTGATAGCCGACTGAATGAATCTGGATAGTATTACCAACACCACCAGAAATGCCGCCAGTTGCTACCCCGATAAATTTCGGGTCATCAATTTGGGTAAGCCTTTTAATTTCATTCTTGTTATATGTAATGTTGAAACCAAGGTCCCATGTCAATTTCTTTTTCTTCAATATGTTTGAGTTCAGCGCAAACTCAACACCTTTATTATTCATATCACCAACGTTAGTAAAAATTCTATTGGTAAAATTTGTACCTGCTGGAACATCAATAAAGCTCAGCAGGTCTTCTGTTTCCTTATTATAGTAATCAATGCTACCGTTTATTCTGCCATTAAAAAATCCAAAATCTATTCCCACATTGGTTGTGCTGGTTGTTTCCCATTTAATGTTTTCATCATAACCCACCGGGCGGTTTACCTGGTAAAATGTATTACCAAACTGATATTGGGCTGTTTGTGTTCCTAAGGTATAGTTAGCAATATAAGCATAGTCATTACCAATTTCCTGCTGGCCTGTTTCACCATATCCTAATCTTAATTTTAAGGAAGAAAATAATTTACTGCCCTTCAAAAAAGACTCCTCAGCTACGTTCCAGGCAAATGCTGCAGAGGGAAATCCACCCCAGCGATTGTCGGGGCTAAAACGGGATGAACCATCCCGGCGATAGCTTGCTGTAAACAGGTATTTATTATTAACTGAGAAATTCACTCTTCCAAAGAAAGACACCAGTGTGTTCTGTGTTTCAAAAGGGAATGGTGCGGCAGGAGCAAAAACAGTTCCATTAGCTCTGTTGTCGGAGAAGTTAGGGCTTTGTCGTATAAAATCCTGGTAACCATGACCAGCCATTACATCTATACGGCTTTTGATTGATTTGATATCTTTTACATAGTTCAGATAGAATTCAAAAATTTTATTCTTTTTAGTTTGTTCGTACTGGTTGTTTACACCACCACGGATATAAGTCATGGCCGCAGAATCCGGAATAAAAACGGTTCCTTCTCCTTTTGAATAATCATACCCAACATTCAAATTAGCCCTTAGATCTTTAAAGAAAGGCAATGTATAATCTAACTGAACATTTGTGATAATTCTTGTAACGTTACTTTTATCTTCTCTCAGGTTAAGCTGCCCGATTGGATTCTTTGGTGCCAATCCATCAGGCTGATTATTGTTGGCCAACCATTCCCAATAACCACCAAAGCGGTTGTCATTGCGATTAACCACTTGAGTAGGGTCAAAAAATGCAGCTCCGCCGATTGCCCCTTCATTTGCAAATTCATTTTTGGTAAATGATGCTTTGAAGTTGAAATCCACTTTTAATGCATTATTCAATAATTTGGGATTAAGGTTAAGAGATGTTGACACCCTGCTCAGGTTACCCGTTTTTAAAATACCATCCTGGTTTAAATAACCCAGGGATAAACGATAGGGCAATTTTTCTATACCACCAGTCAATGCTATATTATTATCAGTCATGAAAGCAGTTTGATAAATCAAATCCTGCCAATTGGTATTTGCTGATCCTAACTTTGCTTTTTGAGCTGCATTTCCTTTACCGTTTACAACACCTTTAAATTCATCAGCAGTGAGCACATTTACATGATCACCCACTACTGAAAGTGAGTTTAATGTGCTGAATGCGATTTTCAATTTACCAGATTTACCTTTTTTAGTTGTTATAATAATAACACCGTTGGTTGCCCTGTTACCATAGATAGCAGTTGCAGATGCATCCTTAAGTATATTGAATGTTTCAATATCATTAGGATTAATTAATGCCAGGGGGTTTGCAGCTCCTGCAATACCGCTTTGCTGATCTACAGGAACACCATCTATAATAATGAGTGGATCATTACTTCCTGAAAGGGAAGATGTACCTCTAACTCTAATACGGCTACCGGCACCCGGTGCACCACCGCCAGTAGTAATTTGTACACCAGCCACTTTACCGTTGATTAGTTGTTCCGGTGAAGTCAGCGGGCCTTTTACAAAATCTTTTGTTCCGATGGTTGCTATGGATCCGGTAAGATCTTTTCTTCTTACACTACCATAACCGGTAACTACTACTTCACTAAGTACCTGATTGGTTACCGCCAATGATACATCTACCGAGGCTTTTCCATCAATGGAAATTTCCTGGGCAGCAAACCCGACGTTAGTTACAACAAGGGTCTTCACAGTATTATCTACAGACAAGCTGAATGATCCGTCAACACCAGTCTGGGTGCCTTTTGTACTGCCTTTGGCAGCTACTGATGCACCGGAAACACCTGATCCATCTCTTGAATCGGTAACTTTTCCTGTAATTACTTTGGTTTGGGCTAAAGACACCTGCGATACAAGTGCCAGCATAATAAGACCGAGGGCCTTAATTAGTTTTTGGAAGTACATAAGCAATCATTAAGAGTTAAGCAATCAATTTATAATACACAGTATTTGTAAAAAACACATTCAAATGTGTATTAAACACACAATGTTAATACTATTTTAATTCCTGCAAAAATTATTTTTTGCTTTTGGTGAAATTATTGATGGAAATCAGATGCCCCGATGCTTTGTCTAACAATATAACTCGTTGTTTTATAAAGGATAAAACAAAAAACCCGGTTTTACCTTCTATTGAACCACTTTAGCTGTCTAATAAACTAATAATGCTTGACCCTACTACCAAAAACACGGCAGATTATTCACCGAAAACGTTTCCGGGCTAAAATGGAAACTTTCTTTAAAAGACTAGTAATTACCTTTCTGCAAAACTTGCTGTATGATGTTCAAACGATTTCTGCCTGTTACTTTTCTTTTATTAGTAACCATAACCGGAAAAACTCAGGATCCCTGGAAAATAACAGCTCCTAAAATTGATCCTTCCAATTATTACGGCATCACAGTAGCCAACGGAATGATTGGCATTGTATCTGCCCCCGAACCTTTCAAAATAAAAGATGTGGTGCTGGCAGGTGCTTATGATTTATATGGCCGTGGAAGAGTAAGTAATTTTTTGCGCAGTTTTAATTTATTAAACGCCACATTGGATATTGATGGCAAAAGAATGGATGGCAAAACTGCCAGCAACCTGAAACAGGAACTGGATATGGAGCATGCTGGTTTCACCACTTCATTTGATTATACTGATAAAGCTTCAGTTTCATATACCTATTATTCTCTGCGTCAGTTGCCCTTTACCGTATTGATGGATATAACTATTACTGCTAAAAAAGATATAACTATCAGCAGCAGCAGTGTGATGGAA
>JAJAZO010000478.1 GCA_026785745.1 Chitinophagaceae bacterium
GCCCCCATCTCCGCCAAACGGCGGAGGGTGAAGAACCCTACGAACCTTTAGTGACTGTCTCAACTAAAAGACTCAGCTCCCCTTCAGGGGATGGGGGCAGAATCGAAATAAAAGTATCTGACAACGGCAATGGAATTCCTCAAAAAATATTGGATAAAATATTTCAACCATTCTTTACCACCAAGCCCACCGGGCAAGGTACAGGCTTAGGGTTGAGTTTAAGTTATGATATTGTAACAAAAGGGCATGGCGGGGAATTGAAAGTAGAAACGAAGGAAGGCAAAGGCACAACATTCATTATTCAAATACCAACATAATATTTTATGAGCAACTTAAAATTATTCGAAAGCAAACAGGTTCGTTCTGCCTGGAATGAAGATGAGCAAAAATGGTATTTCTCGATTACAGATATTGTAGCGATTCTTACAGAGAGCATTGACCCTTTAGCATATTGGAGAAAACTAAAAGAGCGATTGAAAAAAGAAGGAAATGAAACCGTGACGAACTGTCACGGGTTGAAAATGCCTGCTGTTGATGGCAAAATGAGAATGACCGATGTAGCTGACACCGAACAACTCCTCCGTCTCATTCAATCTATTCCATCATCCAAAGCAGAACCATTTAAACAATGGCTGGCAAAAGTTGGCTATGAAAGAATGCAGGAAATAACTGACCCCGAACAAGGATTGGAAAGAGCAAGAGAAAACTGGCAGAAGTTGGGTAGAAGTGAGAAGTGGATACAACAAAGAATGACCGGCCAGGAAACAAGAAATAAATTAACTGATTACTGGCAGGAAAGCGGGGTGAAAAAAGGAGATGAGTTTGCATTCCTTACAAATATTATTCACACCGAATGGGCAGGCCTTTCAGTAAAGCAACATAAAAATCTGAAAGGATTAAAAACACAAAACCTGCGTGACCATATGAGTGAGGCCGAATTAATTTTTACTGCACTGGCCGAACTCTCTACACGTCAAATTGCCGAAACAGACAAAGCAAAAGGAGTAACGCAAAATGCAGTTGCCGGAAAGAAAGGTGGAAAGATTGCTAAGGATGCTAGGCTTGCACTGGAAAATAAAACAGCAAGAAAAGTAATTTCAGGCGAAAACTTTTTACCAGCATCAAAACAAAACAAAAAATTAAAATAAAATCATTTGTAAGAATATTCCTGCTCTGTTTGATACCAGCATTTGTAATGGCGCAAAAAGACCCTACCTGGGGATATGTGACCGACAAGCAGGCTGACAGACTGAAACGTTCTGTACAAACAGAAAAGAATGATACGCTAAAGATGGCTGCCTACCGCAGCCTGGGATTTTATTACCAGGATTTTATTCCGGACAGCGGATTATATTTTCACGAACAACAATTGGTACTGTCCAAAAAATTAAACAGGAGATTATGGCAAGCAGATGCATACAGTCAAGCGGCTTATGTATTAGCGTTGTCTGGTGATGTCATTAAATCGTATGATTATTTTAATGAGGCCATTAAACTTGCGAGTGATGAAAAAAGTGAATCAGATAAATGGCGGCCCTGGACATTTTCAAATTCAGAAAATAGTCATGATGCCCGGATTGCTATTTTGGGTATGAATTATCAGATGATGGCAAATCTATGGGGTTATTTAGGTGAAACTGAAAAAAGAATATCAACTTCCCGGGAAGCTTTAAAATTGGGTGAGTCAATTAATAACGGTAAAATATTACACCTGGCTTATACAAATCTTGGTATTGGTGCTCCGCCTGATTCCGCTCTGCTATTTTTTAATAAAAGTCTCCAAAAAGCAGCTGCAGCAGGCTATATGAGAATTGGAAATACATTACTAAATATGGCGGGAGTGTATGCAAAAAAAGGTTTGTGGGATTCTGCTTTTAATTATGCGTACAAATCAATAGCGATGAGTCAGGAAAATAACTATCTCAGGGCATTAGTTACTTCATATAATGCCATATCCCAGTTATTCAGCAGGCAAAATAATAAGGATTCAAGCCTGTTTTATGCAAACAAAGCATTAGAAGCAGCCCGGATAAGTGGTATATCTTCAGGACTCCAATCGGCTTACAGGAGCCTTTCTGCTGCATATGCAATCACTAATAAAACAGACAGTGCATTTAAGTATGAACAGTTATCAAATTTGTTAAATGACAGTCTTAAAAATGTCAGGATAGCCAATCTTACTAACTATCAAAAATTTTCATTTAATGAACAGCTTCGGTTAAAAAAAATGGATGAAGAAAAAACAGCCTATGCAAATAATTTAAAAATGATTGGTTTGATAGTAGTGCTTGGTGGCATTCTGCTGACAACAATCATTCTTTACCGAAACAACCGGCAAAAACAAAAAGCAAATAAAGTTTTAGAAACAACACTTACCAATTTAAAATCTACCCAAAGCCAACTCATCCAATCCGAAAAAATGGCGAGTCTTGGTGAACTCACCGCAGGCATTGCCCATGAAATACAAAACCCGTTGAACTTTGTAAATAATTTTTCGGAAGTGAATAAAGAGTTGTTGGTAGAAATGAAAGATGAATTGAAAAAAGGAAATATCGAAGAAGTAAACTCACTGGCTGATGATGTTATTGATAACGAGGATAAAATAATATTTCACGGCAAAAGAGCCGATGCCATTGTAAAAGGCATGCTGCAACACAGCCGCAGCAGTAGCGGTGTAAAAGAACCAACCGATATCAATGCATTGTGTGACGAATATCTACGCCTCTCCTATCATGGCTTGCGTGCAAAGGACAAATCGTTCAATGCAACAATGAAAACCGATTTTGATACTTCAATTCGTGACATCAATATCATTCCGCAGGATATTGGAAGGGTTATATTGAATCTATTGACGAATGCATTTTATGCTGTGAATGAAAAGCAGAAGCAAAACATTGCGGGTTATGAGCCGACTGTAACAATTAAAACGGCCCAGAACCCCCTTTCGGGGGACAGGGGGGCTGAGATAAGAGTTAGCGACAATGGCAACGGCATTCCCCAAAAAGTACTCGATAAAATATTTCAACCATTCTTTACTACAAAGCCAACAGGACAAGGAACGGGATTAGGATTGAGTTTGAGTTATGATATTATTAAAGCACATGGTGGTGAATTGAAAGTGGAGACGAAGGAAAATGAAGGTTCAGTGTTTTCAATTATTCTACCAATAACAAATGCTTAAACTACTTTTTATGGAAGAAGTTATTTCAAATAATATTCCTCAACCTGATTATCAA
>JAJAZO010000479.1 GCA_026785745.1 Chitinophagaceae bacterium
CACCTGCACTGTTCACTTTCAATGGTAAAAATTGTCTTGCACCACCAAACTGCCGGTTTCCCACTATTTGCTTGGCATAATTCACCGGCACTTTTCTGACACCTTGTATCAACAGAATACATCCCATAATAATCGCAATAAGGATGGCTATCTCCACAATGAAAATAAGTATGTCGCCACTACGAACAGACTTGGCACTTAATTCCTGCAGGAATGATTGTGGTAAACGGGCAACGATACCGATCATAATGATCAAAGAGGTTCCATTACCAAGACCCTTGTCAGTTATTTTCTCACCCATCCACATTACAAATAATGTACCTGCTGTTAATACAACAACTGTAGTTAGCCAGAAGTTAGACGGAGAGAATCCTGCCATAAGACCACCGGTCTGTGCTGTCATCCCTTCCAGGTATTTTACATACGCAGATGCTTGTAATATGGTAACTGCTACTGTAAGATAACGGGTGTACTGGTTGATTTTTTTGCGGCCACTGTCGCCTTCTTTCTGCATTTTCTGGAAACGGGGCACCAATACTGTCATCAGCTGCATAAAAATAGAGGCAGAAATGTATGGCATGATACCCAATGCAAAAATGGATGCATTATTAAATGCACCTCCTGAGAAAGCATCAATCAATCCTAAGATACCATTGCTGCTTCCTTCACCTGCTTTCAACGCTGTTGGGTCTATACCTGGCAATACGATATGAGAACCCACCCGGTAAACAGCAATCATCATAAGGGTAAAAAGAATTTTACCCCGCAACTCTTCGATGCTCCAGATATTTTTGAGTGTTTGTATTAATTTCTTCACGGGAATTAAAAAAATTTAAAAGACTTAAAACAAACTACTTCGGCAAGCCTATGTAGTATAAATAAAAGACGCATGGTTAATGCGTCGTTGCAATTTAGCGAAATTACTTTACAATTTCCACCGATCCACCAGCGGCTTCGATAGCTGATTTAGCTTTCTCACTCACTGCATTCACTTTAAATGTGAACTTACCTTTCAACTCACCATTACCCAGTATTTTAATTCTATCGTTCTGAGCAATGAGTCCGTTGATATATAAATTTTCCGGAGAAAATTCTGTGATGCTGTATTTTTCTGCGAGTTGCTCAATCTGGCCCAGGTTAAGCACTTTGTATTCTATCCGGTTGATATTTTTAAAGCCCCGTTTAGGAATCCTGCGCTGAATTGGCATCTGTCCACCTTCATGCGCCATTTTACTTTTATAACCAGAACGGCTTTGTCCGCCCTTAGTACCTTTTGTAGATGTTCCCCCATGTCCGGAACCATCACCACGACCGATACGCTTTACTTTGTGAGTAGAACCTTTAGCAGGTCTTAATTCGTGTAGTTTCATCTTTATTTGCTTTTATTTTTTACTTAACGCCCCGAAAGCTTCCGATAGTTATCGGAACGGGGCTCGCATTTTTAATAGTTATTATACTTCTTCCACTTTTAAGAGGTGTGTTACTTTACGTATCATACCCAATATTTGTGGTGTAGCTTCTACTTCTTTAGTAGAATTAGTTTTATTAAGACCTAAAGCCTGCACAGTCAGTTTCTGACGTTCAGGTCTGTCAATAGGACTTTTAACCAATGTTATTTTTATCTTTTTCATAATTCAATTCGTTTGAAATCGTATTAACCGTTGAATACTCTCTTTAAACCAAGTGTACGGGTTTTGGCGACACTGATTGGTTCACGCAACAAAGCCAATGCTTTGAAGGTTGCTTTTACCACATTGTGTGGGTTAGCAGAACCAAGTGATTTAGCTAATACGTCTGTCACCCCAGCGGCTTCCAATACGGCCCGCATAGAACCTCCGGCAATTACACCTGTACCATGAGCAGCTGGTTTTATCAATACTTTGGCTGCACCTTCTTTGGCCCATTGATCATGAGGGATAGTACCTTTCATGACAGGAACTTTAATAAGGTTCTTCTTTGCATCCTCAATTCCTTTAGTAATAGCTTCCTGAACTTCTTTGGCTTTGCCCAGTCCATGACCAACAACACCATTCTCGTTTCCAACAACTACGAGTGCAGAAAAACTGAAGGCACGGCCTCCTTTGGTAGTTTTTACCACCCGGTTGATGGCAACCACTTTATCTTTCAGTTCCAGGTCACCTGCTTTTTCCCTGTTTACGTTGTACTTTGACATTTATACTTGTAATTAAAGTTTGAATGTTATTTGCTTAAAACTTGAGACCACCTTCTCTTGCTCCTTCAGCTACTGATTTTACACGGCCATGATAGAGATATCCACCCCGATCAAATGTAACATCATTGATTCCCAACTCAACAGCCTTTTTGGCAATAGCTTCTCCAACCAATTTGCTCTTTTCTACCTTATTCACCTTTTGGGCTGCGATAGCTTTATCTTTTGATGATGCAGCAGCCAGTGTCTGACCATTAGCATCATCTATTAATTGAGCATAGATATCAGCATTACTTCTGAACACAGATAACCGTGGTTTCTGCGCTGAGCCTTCGCCAATTTTCCGGCGAATGCGATAACGGATATTTTTTCTTCTTTGTGATTTTACTTTTGGATTCATCGCTTTTTATTTTCAACCTTGATTCTGCCAAGGTCAGATTTAGTTTAATTATTTACCAGCCGCTTTACCAGCTTTCTTACGAACCACTTCACCAACATAGCGAACACCTTTTCCTTTATATGGCTCAGGCTTACGAAGGCTTCTTAATTTAGCAGCTACCTGTCCAATTAATTGCTTATCTATTCCTTCTAAAGTGATAATCGGATTTTGACCTTTCTCCTGTGCTGTGGCTACTTTAATTTCTTTAGGCACTTCAAAAATGATATTGTGAGAAAAGCCTAAAGCAAGATCAAGCACATTACCCTGATTAGCTGCTTTAAACCCTACACCTATCAATTCCAGTTTTCTTTCATATCCGTCTGTAACCCCTTTCACCAAATTAGAAACCAGCGAACGATACAAGCCATGCAATGCACGGTGACGTATCTGATCAGTAGGACGGGCAAATGTTATTGTTCCGTCTTTTACTTCAACAGTTATATCACGGTCAATAGCCTGTTTCAATTCTCCTTTGGGGCCTTTTACAGTCACCACATTATCCTTACCTAAAGAGATAGTAACACCACTGGGAGCAACTACCGGTTGTTTTCCTATACGAGACATAATTACTTAAGTTTATCTTTTTTATTTAATGCTACTGACCGGTCAGCTTAGTATAGTTTCAGCTTAATGTATCAGCAACTTTTCTATTAATAGATGTAGCAAAGTACTTCACCACCTACGTTCTGCACTTTTGCTTCCTTGTCTGTCATCACTCCTTTAGAAGTTGACAGGATAGCTACTCCCAAACCATTTTTTACACGGCGGAAATCAGCAGGTTTTGAATACTGGCGCAAACCAGGACTGCTCACCCTTTCCATGCTCTGGATAGCTGGTTGTTTTGTTGCCACATCATACTTCAAAGCGATTTTAATAACGCCTTGTTTATTATCATCTTCAAATTTGTATTTCAAGATATATCCCTGATTATACAAAATTTCAGTCATTCGCTTCTTTAAGTTAGAAGCTGGAATGTCTACCACACGGTGACCGGCCATCTGTGCATTACGGATTCTGGTCAGGAAATCTGCTATAGGATCTGTTACCATATTTTTTGCCCTCCTACGTTCCGTCTCGTTTGAAACGAGACGAAATAATTGGATAGTTTAATTTTAAAATTTAGTTTCTTACCAGCTTGCTTTTTTCAATCCTGGAATTTTTCCATTCAATGCCATGTCTCTCACCATTATTCTGGAAAGACCGAAATAACGAACATACCCTTTTGGACGTCCGGTAATCTGGCACCGATTTTTCAAACGAACTTTTGAAGAATTTCTCGGCATTTCGTCCAGTGCTTTCCAGTCGCCTGCTTTTTTCAGCTCTGCTCTTTTAACTGCATGCTGGGCCACCATCTTTTCTCTTTTCTTTTGCCTGGCTATTATTGATGTTTTTGCCATGTCTGTTTATTCTTTTTAGTTTGAACTAGTTTTTGCTGCATTTTTGAAAGGCATTCCCAGCTCTTTCAACAATTCGTATGCTTCTTCGTCTGTATTTGCTGTTGTTACAAAAGTGATATCAAGACCAGTGATCTTATTCACTTTGTCAATATCAATCTCCGGGAAGATAATTTGCTCGGTTACACCCAGTGTATAATTTCCACGGCCATCAAATGCTTTTTCATTTACTCCTTTGAAGTCACGAACACGGGGCAATGCTACAGCAATGAAACGATCGAGGAACTCATACATCTTTACTCCACGAAGCGTAACTCTTGCACCAATCGGCATATTCTTACGCAGCTTGAAGTTGGAGATATCTTTCTTTGACATCGTTGCTACTGCTTTCTGACCAGAGATAGTGGTTAACTCATCAAGAGCAATATCAACTAATTTCTTATCAGTTACAGCACCATTTACACCACGGTTCAGGCAGATTTTCTCCAATTTCGGAGCCTGCATTGCAGTGTCGTAGCTAAACTTTTTTACCAGAGCAGGTACAACTTCATTTTTGTACTTATCTGCCAATCTTGGGGTATATTTTTTCGTACTCATTATTTTTTACCTCCCTGAGTTTTTTTTGTTTTAAAAACCCTTTCAGTTTTACCTTCTTTTCTTACTCTTGTAACCCTTGCTCCTGCTTTTTGAGCAGCATCCCAAAGCATAACGTTACTGATATGGATAGGTGCTTCTTTTTTTACAATTCCACCTTTGGTATTTTGAGCAGATGGTTTTGTGTGTTTGGTAATGATGTTTACACCTTCTACCAAAACCTTCGCATCATCCACCAAAACCTCTTTCACTATTCTTGGTTTTGATAAATCCTTATCATTGCCAGTGATAACAACAACACTGTCACCTTTGCGGATATTGAACTTTGGTTTAAATCTTGCTTTCATTGTTTCTATCATTTAATGGGTTAGACCCCTTTTAAATCAATTATAGTACTTCTGGTGCCAGTGAAATGATTTTCATAAATCCCTTATCACGGAGCTCTCTGGCTACCGGCCCGAAAATACGGGTACCTCTTGGCTCGTCAGACTGGTTCAATATCACTACTGCATTATCATCAAAGCGGATATAAGAACCATCTTTACGACGAAGCTTGTTAGTAGTACGAACGATTACCGCTTTTGCCACTGTTCCTTTCTTAATACCTCCGGCTGGTAATGCATCCTTGATAGTTACTACAATCATATCGCCTATCCTGGCATAACGCTGACCGCTGTTGCCGAGTACACGGATACAAAGCACCTCTTTGGCACCACTGTTGTCCGCTACATTTAACCGGCTTTCTTGCTGAATCATTTTTCTAAGCTTTGAGCTATTAGCTGCGAGTTGCGAGCCTTTAGCAATTAAAACGAATCTGTTTATTTAACGCAACGGCTCGTAGCTCATGGCTCGTAGCTCGTAGCTGTTTTACTTCACTTTCTCTACTACTTCTACCAGTCTCCAACGCTTTGTTTTACTAAGCGGACGGGTTTCCATGATTTTTACCACATCACCAATGCTGCACTCGTTCTTATCATCATGAGCATGAAACTTGGTAGTCTTTTTAACGAATTTACCGTAGATAGGGTGTTTTACTTTTCTTTCCACCGCAACGGTAATGGTCTTTGCCATTTTGTTGCTGGTTACAACACCTGTTCTTGTTTTTCTTAAATTTCTTTCTTCCATTGTTTTAGCTTTATTATGCTTGCTCTTGCTTCAACTTTAATTCAGTTATCAACCGGGCAATATCCCTGCGCAATCCACGGATGGTCATTGGATTCTCCAGCGGAGAAATGGTATGGGCAAATTCCATTTTCTTTAAACGCTGCTTGTCCTCTTCCAGGCGAGCCGTTAAATCCTGCTCGTTCATACCATGGATGCTTTTTACAAAATCTGCTTTTCTTGACATCGCTATTCGATTTATTAAATTATTACGCAGTAACTAAGTCACGGCGTACCATAAACTTTGTTTTGATAGGTAACTTACCAGCGGCTAATGCTAAGGAAGCACGGGCAACTTTCTCATCAACACCATCTACTTCAAATAATATACGGCCTGGTTTTACCACGGCAGCCCAAAACTCCAGGTTACCTTTACCTTTACCCATCCTTACTTCAGCAGGCTTACGGGTAATTGGCTTATCCGGGAAAATCCGAATCCACACATTACCTTCTCTTTTCATTTCACGGGTTAATGCCTGACGGGCAGCTTCAATCTGGCGGTCAGTTATCCAGTGCTGATCCAGTGCTTTCAAAGCATAAGAACCAAAGGCAATAGTAGTACCTCTTTTTGCATCGCCTTTCATACGGCCTTTCTGCATCTTCCTGTGCTTCGATCTTTTCGGTTGTAACATATAAGTTCAGATTTTTAGTACTTAGTATTTAGATGACAGACCGATGCCTTTTTGTCTTTATACTTAGTACTGACTACTCAATACATTTAATTTCTTCTTCCGCCACCACCACCGCCGCCCCTGCGGTCACCACCACCGCCACCACCGCCTCTGCGGTCATCACGGCGATCTCCACCACGATCATCTCTTCTTTCTCTTCTTTCACCGCCGCCGCCTTCATTCTTACCACCACCGGCAATAAAGTTCGGGTTCAAATCTCTTTTCGTTAATACTTCCCCTTTACAAATCCATACTTTGATACCAATCTTACCATATACTGTTTGTGCAAACACATTGGCGTAATCAATATCCATACGAAATGTATGAAGTGGCACACGGCCTTGTTTAAACTCTTCGCTACGGGCAATCTCTGAACCACCCAGACGTCCGCCTAATTTGACTTTAATTCCTTCTGCTCCCATACGCAGTGCAGAGGCAATTGCCATTTTAGTAGCTCTTTTAAAGTTGATACGGTTTTCAATCTGGCGGGCAATCGTATCGCCTACAATCATCGCATCCAGTTCAGGACGACGGATCTCAAGAATATTGATCTGCACATCATCTTTGCCAGTCAGTTTTTTCAACTCTTCTTTAATACGATCAACTTCTCCACCACCTTTACCGATGATGATACCTGGCTTGGATGTATGAATCGTAATAATCAGTTTACCCAACGTTCTCTCAATAACAATTTTTGAGATACCTCCCTTGTTAATACGGGCCATTAAATACGTCCTGATTTTATAATCTTCAATCAGTTTACCGGCATAATCTTTTTTTGTGGCGTACCAGTTTGATTCCCATCCACGGATGATGCCTAACCTGTTACCAATCGGATTTGCTTTTTGACCCATGTTATCGGTTTATTAATTCGTTTAGTTTTTTATTTCTTTTGCGTCAACAATAACAGTTACATGGTTGCTTCTTTTGCGAACTCTGTAACCACGACCCTGCGGAGCAGGACGCATACGTTTCAATGTTCTTGCACCATCTACCATTATTGTTTTTACGATAAGCTGGCTTTCGTCACCCCCTTCGTTCTTCTGCTTCCAGTTATTGATAGCACTCAATACCAGCTTACGAAGTGGAACTGCAGAGTCCTTAGGATTGTGCTCCAATTCTGCCAATGCTTTCTCTACTTTCATACCACGTATGAGGTCAACAAGTAACCGCATTTTACGAGGTGAAGTCGGGTGATTTCTCAGTTTAGCTACTGCTTCCATTTTTTCTAGTTTCTTGTTTCTTGTTTTTGGTTTTTCGTTAAGTCGTTCTTCATCAGAACTAATAACCAATAACCAGCAACTTGTATTGATTAACCTTCTTTTTTAGAGTGTCCTCTGAACTGGCGGGTAGGTGCAAATTCACCTAACTTATGACCAACCATAAATTCCGTTACATACACCGGGATGAACTTGTTGCCATTATGCACAGCAAACGTGTGGCCCACAAAATCAGGTGAAATGGTAGAGCGGCGGCTCCATGTCTTGATAACACCTTTTTTATTTTTGCCTTCATTCATAGCCATCACCTTTGATTCAAGATGAGTAGCTATATAAGGACCTTTTTTAATCGAACGAGCCATAATTTATGTCGTTGTATTATTGAATAAGTTTTTTACTTCGCTATTTTGCTTCCGTTCTTACGTTGGATAATCATCTTATCGCTTCCTTTTCCTTTTGTTCTTGTTTTCAGACCTCTTGAGTACTGTCCGTTTCTAGAACGGGGCTGACCACCTGAAGCTTTACCTTCACCACCACCCATTGGGTGATCTACCGGGTTCATCGCTACACCTCTCGTTCTTGGTTTGATACCTTTCCACCTGTTACGTCCCGCTTTACCCATACTCTGCAGGAAGTGATCACTGTTACTTACCACACCAACTGTTGCGTAGCAATTAACCAATATTTTTCTTAATTCACCAGAAGGCATTTTTAAGATAGCATACTTCTCTTCTTTGTTTGTTAACTGGGCTGAAGAGCCGGCACTACGAGCCAATTTACCGCCCTGACCAGGCTGCATTTCTATATTATGTATATTAGTACCTAATGGCATATTTTTCATTGGCAAAGCATTGCCAACTTCCGGAGCTACGTCAGCACCACTTTCAACTACAGCACCAACCTGCAAGCCTTGTGGAGCAAGTATGTATCTTTTTTCGCCATCAGCATAATTCACCAAAGCAATAAAAGCTGTACGGTTTGGATCATATTGAATTGATTCTACAGTAGCAGCACCTGCTTTATTTCTCTTAAAATCTATTATACGATACTTTTTCTTGTGACCACCGCCAATGTAGCGCATAGCCCGACGACCAGAAGATGTACGTCCGCCAGTTCTTGGTTTTGCTTCTACCAGGCTCTTTTCAGGAACATTAGTAGTAACCTCTGCGTATGCATTTCCGATTCTCCAACGAGTACCGGCTGTAACAGGTTTAAATTTTCTTAGTGCCATTGTTCAATTTCTTTTTAGTTCAACATTAGCGGCTGTTGAAGCCATTCATTTTTTTAGCTTCTCCCTCTTTCGGAGGGAGTAAGAAGGAGGGTTTAAATGTTTGAATACAAATCAATGTTTTCACCCTCAGCTACTGTTACAAAAGCCTTTTTGT
Source organism: Chitinophagaceae bacterium (assembly GCA_026785745.1). Classification (GTDB taxonomy): domain Bacteria; phylum Bacteroidota; class Bacteroidia; order Chitinophagales; family Chitinophagaceae; genus JJ008. The sequence continues at coordinate 9,035 of JAJAZO010000479.1, forward strand.
AACTCGGTTTGCGGCCAGAGATAACACCTGCTTTTGTAAAGCGGCTTTTATTTTTACCCGGAGATACAGAAGTGTTTACATTAGTAACAGTAACACCGTAAAAGCTTTCTATCGCTTTTTTAATCTCCAGTTTGTTTGCCTTTCTTGCCACTTTGAAAGCATAACGACGCAGTGTATCCTGCTGAGCATTTGCTTTTTCTGTCAAAATGGGTTTTATTAATATTTCAGAAGGTCTCATTGCTAATTATTTATTTTGTTTTGGAGCAATGGAAGCTCCGCATTCATTTCTTACTCTTTAGATTTTTTATAATTATACTTCTGGCTTTTCTTCTTCAGAAAATATCTTAGCCGCACTCTCTGTCAAAATCAATACTTCAGAATTTACAATATCATAAGTGTTGATGTCACTCAGCAACATACCTAACACAGAAGGAACATTGCGCAATGACAATTCAATATTGTCATTGAATTCCGGCTGAATAAACATGATTTTTTTATCTGCTAAATTCAGATTGCCCAGTATATCAACAAAAGTTTTTGTTTTAGGTGCATCCATTATAATGTCTTCTACTACAAAAATTGCATTGTCTTTTGCTTTATAACTTAAAGCAGAAATTTTTGCCAGGTCTTTTACCTTACGGTTTAATTTGAAATCGTACAGGTGCGGTTTTGGACCAAAGATGGTACCCCCGCCCTTGTATAAAGGATTACGGATATTACCCTTACGGCTTCCACCAGTACCTTTCTGGCGGTGAAGCTTACGGCTTGCACCCTGTACTTCGGCACGGGTTTTCACTTTGTGTGTACCCTGACGTTGTGCAGCGAGATATTGCTTTACTGCGAGGTAAATAACATGGTTGTTTGGTTCTGCACCAAAGATTTCTTCTGGCAGTTCCACCTTTCTCCCGGTGGCTTTTCCTTTTATATTTAAAACTTCAACTTGCATTTTATATCTTTTTATCCTTCGCCAGGCTCAGGATGACATCAAAACTTATTTCTGAATAAAAACTATTGAACCGTTATAACCCGGTACAGAACCGCTAACAAGTATGTAATTTTTCTCGGCGAATATCTTTACCACTTTGAGTCCTTTCAGCTTTACCCGGTCACTACCCATACGACCAGCCATTTTCATTCCTTTCATTACACGGGCAGCATCTGATGAGTTACCCAATGAACCCGGAGCTCTTGAACGATCATGCTGACCGTGAGACTGCTGGCCCACACCATGGAAACCATGACGTTTTACAACACCCTGGAAACCCTTACCCTTAGTTGTACCTACTACTTCAACAGAATCGCCTTCAGCGAAAATGTCAACTGTAATAGTTTCACCAATATTTTTTTCAATGGAATAATTGCGGAACTCTCTTGTAAATTTCTTAGGAGCTGTCTGAGCTTTTGCGTAATGATTAATCTCAGATTTAGTGGAGTGCTTTTCTTTTTTATCACCAAAAGAAAGCGAAAGTGCATTGTACCCGTCAGATTCGGTTGTTTTAACCTGGGTAACTACACAAGGGCCAGCCTCAATAATCGTACAGGCTGTTTGTTTGCCCGATGGATCGAAGATACTGGTCATCCCAATTTTTTTCCCAATAATACCTTTCATGGTCGTTCAATTTGTGCCTGCAAGGTTATTGGGACATTTCAGACTTATGAAAGTCTGAACTTCAATCCCCGTTTGCCACCGACCTTTTCCTTTTTGGGGAAGTACCGGCAGTAAACAAACCCTGAATGGCTTGTTTTATGTTAGTCAGCCAGAGCTCTTTTTTCTTTACCAACCGAAGCCTTTGGCGAAGGAGGGCCTGCCGTCGCTAAAGCTAAGGCAGACAAGATTGAGAGATAGCAATATTTTTAATTTATAAGAGCTGTAGCTTCAATAGAAAAGAGGATTACCCTCCGTTTTCTACGCTTTGATTTCTACTTCCACGCCACTTGGCAAATCCAACTTACTTAATGCATCCACTGTTCTTGAACTAGAGGTGTAAATATCCAGTAAACGCTTATGCGTTGCTAACTGGAACTGCTCACGGCTCTTCTTATTAACGTGGGGTGAACGCAACACGGTAAAAATTTTACGGCGGGTAGGCAAAGGAATTGGTCCTGTTACCACAGCGCCGGTGCTGCGTACTGTTTTAACGATCTTCTCTGCAGATTTATCTACCAGGTTGTGATCGTAAGATTGTAATTTGATTCTGATTCGCTGCGACATGTATGAAATCCCAATTTTCTTTTGGGAGTGCAAAGGTAGGGGTGAGAGCTATACCTTCCAAATACTTGGGAAAGATTTTTCAGACCTGTGGACAAACTTATAACTAAATGTCTGGAACTACCCTATTGACTTGATTTTCAGTCTTAACTTAGGGCATTAATGGAAGAAATATCAACCAAAAAAACGATAATTTCTAAATGGCTGCAATTATTGCTAAAAATGGCAGTTACTATAGCTTGTCTGTGGTATGTCTCCACTAAGATTGATTTTGAAAAGGCGCTAATTGCTGCAAAAAAATCGAATTGGGCCTGCCTTTTAGCAGCATTTTTTATTTATAATTTGTCAAAACTGATCGGCTCAAAGCGGCTTAATATCTATTTTAAGAACATTGGTATTCATTTAACCGAATGGCAAAATGTGAAACTGTACTGGCTGGGAATGTACTATAACCTGTTTCTGCCAGGTGCTATAACCGGTGATGCCTATAAAGTAATTTTATTATCAAAACGATTTAATACAGCCTATAAAAAAACGACAACTGCCATTTTGTTAGACCGTTTTAGCGGTTTGCTTTCATTAGGACTGATATTAGCGGTGTATAGCAGCTTTGTTATTAAAGAAAAGTGGATAGTCGCTTTGCTTATAGTTGGTGCAGTAGTCGCTATCCCCCTTTTGTATTTTGTTATCAAAAAACTCTTTCCTCATTTTCTGCCGGGGTTTTGGTCTACTTTTTTGTTAGGTGCAGCAGTGCAGATAACCATATTATTCTGTATTTACTTTATTCTTTTTGGATTGAATATCAGCGTTGACATTAATGGATACGTTTTTATCTTCCTCGTTGCAGCCATTGCATCAGTGCTGCCTATATCAGTAGGCGGCGGATTAGGTGTCAGGGAATTTGTTATAATTCAAGGGGCAAAATATGCAGGACTTGATGAGCATACAGCACTTATCCTCAGTCTTCTTTTTTATCTTATCACAGTTATTTGTTCTCTTGCTGGTATGATATTCGTTTTCAAAAATCCATTTCCGCAAAATTCTGTTGCTGCCAAATGATACCATTACATATCCCTTACTTTGCACCACATCATTTTGAATATGAGGATTGAGTTACTAAAAAGAAAAATACTGAATGCAGGAGCTTTATGGATAAGCTTTACCAAACTCATCCCTGATTGGTTCAGACTTGGCAAAAAATCTTTTGTACTGGATTGCGGAGCCAATGTAGGCTATATCACTAAACTCCTGGCCTCTACAGGTGCTACTGTTATTGCTTTTGAACCTGACCCGGTTGCTTTTCAACAACTTGCCAAAAGATGTTCTAACAAAAAGAACATTACTCTTATTCGAAAAGGTGTGTGGGATAAAAATTCAACTATTGAGTTGTATGCACATAAAGAAACTAAGGGAAATGAAGCCAGTTTTACTGTCGGTTCTTCCATTGTTGGTGAAAAATTAAATGTAAGTACTGAAAAAGCTTTGTCGATTGAAGTAGTGGACCTGGTTGAATTTATGCAACAACAAAACAGGAAAATTGACCTGGTAAAATTAGATGTAGAAGGTGCTGAAATCGCCATCCTCAAAAGAATACTGGCTACAGAAGCATGGCACCTTTTCAATCGGATGTATGTGGAAACACATGAAACCAAGATACCCTCACAACTTGAAGAACTTAACTGGATAAAGAATCAGTTGAAGGAAAGAAATATAAAGCATATCAAACTTAACTGGATATAGTATATAGTCCGGTAAAAATTAAGGACCCATTGCTGAGTCCTTAATTCATTTGTAGATTGTGTTTTTCATCCCAGGCAAAAACTGTGCAAAAAGATTGGTTCCTAAAAACGGAATAGCGTTCCGCAATATATTTAGCAAACACAATGCCATGAAATTTTATTGATTGATTCAGGTTAACTATAGTGGCTATTGTGAATAAAAATCCCGTCCCAATTAAATCTGGACGGGATTGTATTTTTAGATTGAGCTATTTCAATTAAGCATTTACTTTCCCCTTCACTTTTGCAATCACCTCTTCAGCGATATTGTTTGGCGCAGGATTGTAGTGAGAAAATTCCATAGTGTTTGATGCACGGCCAGAACTTAAAGAACGAAGTTGTGTTACATATCCAAACATCTCACTCAATGGAACTTTAGCTTTAATAACCTCTGCACCGGCACGGGTATCCATACCTTCTAATATTGCACGGCGGCGATTAAGGTCACCAGTTACATCACCCATGTATAATGCAGGGGTAATTACTTCCACTTTCATGATTGGCTCCAGCAAAACAGGTTTTGCTTTTCTTGCCGCCTCCCGGAAGCCTTGCTTGGCACACAATTCAAATGACATGGCATCTGAGTCAACTGCGTGGAAGCTGCCATCAAATACACGGATTTTCATATTATCAACCGGGTAGCTTGCCAGCACACCTGTTGTCATTGATGCTTCAAAACCTTTGCTGATAGCAGGAACAAATTCTTTAGGAATTGATCCGCCAAACAATCCGTTGACAAACTGATAATGCTTATCAGGATTTTCTGCTTTCCATTCTGCATCAACCGGACCAAGTGCAAACTGAATATCAGCGAATTTACCACGACCACCGGTCTGTTTCTTTAATGTCTCACGGTGTTCGATAGTAATATTAAATGCTTCTTTATAAGCCACCTGCGGTGCACCCTGGTTTACTTCTACTTTAAACTCCCGACGCATACGATCAATGATAATCTCCAGGTGCAACTCTCCCATTCCACGAAGGATGGTCTGACCTGTTTCTTCATCTGTATGTACCCTTAATGTAGGATCTTCTTCTACTAATTTGGAAATAGCCATACCCATCTTATCAACGTCAGCCTGAGTTTTAGGCTCAATAGCCACAGCGATAACCGGTTCAGGAATAAACATATTCTCCAAAGTGATTGGATGATTTTCATCACACAATGTATCACCAGTTTTAATTTCTTTGAAACCAACTGCTGCACCAATATCACCAGCTTCGATAAAATCAATTGGATTTTGCTTGTTAGCAATCATCTTCATTATACGGCTGATACGTTCTTTCTTACCGCTTCTTACATTCAATACATAAGAACCAGCATCAAGATGACCAGAATAGCACCGGAAGAATGCCAGACGACCAACAAAAGGGTCAGTCATAATTTTAAATGCCAATGCTGCAAACGGGGCTTTAGGGTCTGCTGCCCTTGTTTCGGGTTCACCAGTATCAGGATTAATACCTACCGTATCAGGAATATCAACCGGTGAAGGCAGGTAACGGCAAACAGCATCTAATGCAGTTTGTACCCCTTTATTTTTGAAAGAAGAACCACACATCATCGGAACGATGCTAAGATCAACTGTAGCTTTGCGGATTGCTTCATGCATTTCATCATCGGTGATGCTGTTTGGATCCTCAAAAAATTTTTCCATCAGCTTGTCATCATATTCAGCTACAGCTTCAACCAAACTTGCTCTCCACTCTTTTGCTTCTTCCAGCATATCAGCAGGAACTTCTATTTCATCAAAGGTCATACCTTCTGTTTCCATGTGCCAGATGATACCTTTCATTTTGATAAGGTCAACTACACCTTTGAAATCGTCTTCCGCACCAATCGGCAACTGAAGAGGAACAGCTTTTGAACCTAACATATCTTTTACCTGCTTAACTACCATCAGGAAGTCAGCACCGGCACGGTCCATTTTATTTACAAACCCAATACGGGGTACACCATAGCGGTTAGCCTGGCGCCATACTGTTTCAGATTGTGGCTCTACACCATCCACAGCAGAGAACAAAGCGATCAAACCATCCAATACCCTCATTGAACGTTCTACCTCTACAGTAAAGTCAACGTGGCCGGGAGTATCAATGATGTTGAAAGAATATTTTTTAGTATCAGCAAATTCTTTCCCTTTATTGGTAGGGAAATTCCACTGGCAACTTACAGCCGCCGAAGTAATGGTGATACCTCTTTCTTTCTCCTGCTCCATCCAGTCGGTGGTGGCTGCACCATCATGCACCTCACCAATACGGTGAATCATACCTGTATAACGAAGGATACGTTCTGTTGTAGTTGTTTTGCCGGCATCAATGTGAGCGGCTATACCAAAGTTTCTTTGAAATTTTAAATCTGCCATGAATACTTTATTTTCAGATGTTTAGATACGATGAAAAAACCTTACGGTTTTGGAGGCGCAAAGGTAGGGGAAAATCCTGTAAAAAAAGGTCTCCGAGTTTCTTAATAAAGGCTGTGGATAAAATGAAACAAGGGCTGGTGAAGCCTGTTAAATGGTTCACTTCCAGAGATTCAAAATCATTTTACCCTTATTAAAGCGTAAATAAAGCGATTATGGAAAGAAAAATTTACAACCCGATACAAAAAGACCAGGTAACATTTCTGAAAACATCTGCTGATACGAATAGCGAATGCACTTTAGTGGAAGTAACACTGGCTGATGGTGTCGGTGTGGGATTACATTATCACAAAACATATTCTGAGAAATTTGATTGTCTGGAGGAAGAAGTAGAAGTACGGTTAGGTAAAACCATTCATAAACTCCAGCCGGGGCTATGAACAATCTTTACAAATTGGATATGGTTTGGCAAATGACGGATTAACGAAGCCAAACGGATTTCCAAAAGATAAATTGGCACTTGCCTGGTTATTCGACATCAGCGAAAGCAACCTGCCCGGATGGATGAGTTTGTTTGAATTTATTTTGAGAGGCCAGGCTAAAAAGAAAGAAGAAAAGGGATTGATAGAAAGTTGATAGAAAAATATGTGAAGTTGTAAATTCAGCACAATGAACAAATTAAAAATGTCCCGTGACGTTCAAAACGACATGGGACACTTTAATTTATAAAACAATCAATTTATTTATAATAACTCAACGTCATTTCAGAACGACGGTTCTGCTGACGGCCAGCCGCAGTTGCATTATCTGCTATTGGCATTGTTTCGCCATGACCTGTAGAGGTAATACGGCTTTCATCAATTCCTTTACTTACCAGGTAGTTCTTAACAGCGGCAGCACGGTTATCACTTAACTTCTGGTTCAGTTCATCACTTCCCACATTATCTGTATGCCCATCAATAGCAAGGCTCATGGCAGGATTATCTTTCATAATCTGTATCACATCATTCAACCCTTTGTAAGAAGATGTTTGCAATTTTGCACTGCCGGTAATAAAGAGAATATTTTTGGCGGCGGTATTTACTTTTTTCTTTACCTCTTCGGTAATAACAGGGCATCCAAAATTATCGGCTGGGCCGGGGATGGTAACACATTTATCATCCTCATCGTTTGTACCATCACCATCTGTATCCGGCACCGGGCAACCCTGGTAACGGGCTACACCAAATACGGTAGGGCATTTATCATCTTCATCAGTAATACCATCTTTGTCGGAGTCGGGAGTAGGACAACCCTGGTAACGGGCCAAACCAGGGACGGAAGGACATTTGTCTTCCTCATCATTAATACCATCTTTATCTGTATCGGGGATAGGGCATCCACCATACCTGACTACACCTTTTACTGTCGGGCATCTGTCATTAGGATCAACTATACCATCACCATCTGTATCAGCCGGAGGAAGTGTTGGTGGCTGTGGCGGCGCAATTACTGGTTTATCTTTTTTTTTAAAATAGATCCGGCAATGCCGATGCTATGCTGGAAAGAGTAATTGGCGGTTTCAGTAGTTACAGGCACACGATAAGTGGAAGAGATAATAAGATGTGCCTCATCAAAGAAATTAATTTTCATTCCAAGTCCAAGCGGCAGAGTTGCCCCGTAATATGAACGATACTTATGTCCAGCAACGCCTGCTATAATGTATGGCTGAATCCAATATTGTTCTGTTGTCATTTTCAGGTTTACCTGCGCACTGGCTTCCAGTAAAAAATTATCTGAAAAAGATCTGCCGGGCATGGGGTAGCTTACAAACGATCCACCGAGAGAACCAACAAAATCCACATGATCTGCCAGTCCTTTGAAATAACTGATTGACAGTCCGGGAGCCATTTGTTTCATCTTGGCAAACTTTTTATCAGCCAGCACCTGGCTCAATGATGTTGTACGTATTCTGTCCGGGGTAGCAAAGTCGTTAAGAAAGAAACTTATACCTATAGCTGGTTGCATCTTATACTCTCCTTTCTGTGCATGTGCGGCAGGTACAAGTAGGTACAGCGCAAAAATTGCTGATAATATCTTCTTCATAAAGAGATAGTTTGGTTTAAAACTGAACAAAAATAACAGGTATGTTCAATATCCTGAAATAAATTATTTACTTAATATTCACCGCTTTGAGAGGGCTTATTGGATTGTAAAAGCCATCCCGGGTTCTACTTTAGCCCGTAAACTTTACTTTGAAGCAAAATATTTTTCCCGCAAAAACTTGTCTTCGGCATACACATCATCGTAAAAAACAATATTCCCGTTCCGGCCTTCACATGTAATATAGCGGATATAAACGGGTATTTTATTACGCACAGCAATACTCTTTTTCTTTTTCTGCTGAAGCCAGGTCTTTACTGAATCAATCCTGGTGTACCCGCCGCTGGTTTCATTCAGGCTGTCATTTCGTAGTATATAGTTAGCCAATTTCTCCCATTCCTGTACCCGGACACAACCATGACTTAAAGAACGCATTGCATTAGCAAACAAATATCGCTGGTTAGTGTCATGCAGGTAAACAGAGTATTTATTACTGAAAACAAATTTCATAATGCCCAATGCATTCGCATCCCCACTACCCTGCACAATCCTGTAAGGAATTCCTTTGCTGTATTTTGACCAATTGACGGAATAAGGATCCACCTGGTTACCTTTCGAATCCACCAGGCTAAAGCCTTTGCGGGCCAGGTAGCCGGGATTTCGCTTTACAGCCGGCAGAATTTCTTTTGATACTATACTTGGTGGCGGCACCCATTGCGGATAAGTAATAAGTTCAGTGATATTGCTCGTCAATACCGGTGTTCTTGTTTTTGATTTACCGCAAATAACTTTTGATGTTAACTTTATTTCATCCTTATCTACTACTTCAAGAAAATTTGATGATACATTTACCCAGATGTATTTTGAAGGCATTGTCTCCGGGAGCATTTTATATTTGTCCATACTGATTGCAACACGGATAAATTTTTCCCGGTCATTTACATTGAGCATTCTAACTGTACCTTCTCCTGCCCTGCCATCCACCGCAATTCCTTTTTTCTTTTGAAATTTTTTAATTGCTTCCGCCAGTTGTGCCGAGTCGGCAGACACACTATCGTAAGCAATAAAACCTCCTTCGTATAATCTTTTTTGTAATGCTTTGTTGAATTTTCCTATATCCTTTACCGGATAAGGAACGGTAGCAAACTGTTTATACTCTGCGCTGTCAAGAAATTTTTTTATGCCGGCTTTTAGTAAATGATAGCCCCGGTGGCTGGGTTCCAGCGATTGAACAACTTTAGCCATCCCGGATTCTTTCAACATAGCAAATTGTTGCTGATAAAAAACATCGCTTAGCACAGAATCTTTTCTAAGAGTGATGCTATCCTGTGGCAATCTGCCAAGCTTAATATCCTTTACTATTTGCACAAAAGCATCGGTAAGCATTAAGTCGGCTTGCGACCAGAGTGCTGCATCTTTCCTATCGTCTTTTGCAAGACTATCTGCAATAAACTTGTCCCTGATTGTTTTTAATTGGCTGAAATGATAATCTTCGGGAAATAACCCAAACAATTGTGAAGATTCAATAAAATTAAATAGCGAATCGCCTTCAATAAGCCATTCCTCTTTTTTGCACCAAAGTGGCTCAAACGAAGTTTTTTCGTACAATAATTTTGCGATACGGACCTGGCGAAGTGTTACTGTTGAATCGACTATTTGCCCGTTATTGGCAATAGCCTTTCCTGTCAACTCTTGAATAAGGTCGGTGGCTTTCCGTTGCAGCTCCTGGGGAGTTCTGGCAAAATTATCTCCCTTTTTGCTTTTATTATTACAGGCCAGTAATACAAAAAAGCATAGTGATATTCCAATAAAAGCAGGGTACTTCGGTCTGTATATACTCATAAAGGTGTAGTGGCGGGGCAGCATCTCCGGTTTTTGCATTAATTTACTTTCCAATTCTTAACCGGATATGACTAACAAAATAAGCAATCGTTTCTACATTAAGCAGCAGGTGCTATTAATTTTTTCAACATTGTTGTTCCTATTTGTTAACGGGCAAAATACCAGCTATACCCGGCCTGCACTTACAGACAAATGGGATGATTACAAAGAGCAGGTAAAAAATGATCCGGCTAAAAAGATGGTTGAGTTGAAAAGTATGATACCAGAAATAGTGTATAACCTTCGTTATGCAACGGCAAATAATTTTATGCGGCGGCTTATGTACCCTACCGGAACCAATACCACTTTTTTGCGATTACCCGCTGTAAATGCGTTGCAAAAAGTGCAGGAAGAATTAAACAAAAAGGGATTAGGTTTAAAAATTTACGACGCTTATCGTCCTTACTCTGTTACGGTAAAATTCTGGGAGCTGGTAAAAGATGAACGATATGTAGCCAACCCATCAAGGGGGAGTGGTCACAACAGGGGTGTGGCAGTTGATCTGACCATAATCAAATTACAAACCGGCAGAGAGTTAAATATGGGAACAGGGTTTGATAATTTTACCGATACGGCTCATCACAACTTTACTCAATTATCGAAAGAGATATTGGAAAACCGGGATCTGTTAAAATCAACAATGGGAAAATATGGTTTTAATGCCTACAGTGACGAATGGTGGCATTATTCAATTCCCAATTCTGCAAAGTTTGAAATACTGGATATTGATTTTAAAAAATTGAAGAAAGATTTATAATGCAATCACATCAACTACTGCATCCGTGTTAATCGGCCCATAAACATGCGGGAAAGTATCTTGTGTAGAAGGCGACCAGTCGAAAACAAATTTGCTGGTCAGCTTTTCAGTATCAATTACCAGTTTTATTAAATTAGTTTGTGCTGCAAAATATCTTTCCAGCACACCAGCTACCTGGTGGTCTTGTGAGCAATGAATAAACCCTTCTGCCAATAATGAAGGATGCTCATAAAATCCCTGCCTGTCCGGCAGGCAGGCTTTTTGCTTTGCGGCTTCCCAATCATTGACTGTTGTAACATGGTAGATAATTGGCATTACAATACTCTTTTTATTTTTTGTTCCAACAGCATAAAATCGGCAAGTACAATTGCGGTTACGGCTTCAACAATTACAGGTGCTCTTAACGCTACGCATAAATCATGACGGCCTTTGATAGAGAAATCCTCGGTGGCACCAGTATCCCAATTCAAACTATTCTGTTCTTTGGGTGTAGAAGATGTTGGTTTTACTGCCAGCCTGAATATCAATTCATTTCCATTGCTGATACCACCTACTACCCCACCGGCATGATTACTCCTTGTTTTTCCTTCCCTGTTTTCAATAGCATCATTATGCTGGCTGCCAAACATTTTTGCAGCAGCAAAGCCGGTTCCAAATTCAACACCCCGCACCGCAGGTATAGCAAAAACAATATGAGCTAATGCTGATTCAATGGAATCAAAATAAGGTTCTCCTAATCCATCAGGCAATCCGTTTACCCGGCATTCTATAATACCACCAACGGAGTCTTTAGCATCAATTGCTTTTTGTAAGCCCTTTTCTAAATCTTTATCTCCGCCAATTTCTATTACCTGAGCATGAATGCTCAGGCTAGTCATCAGCTTCTTTGCAATGGCACCTGCTGCTACAATACCTGTAGTTAACCTTCCACTGAAGTGTCCACCACCTCGGTAATCTTCATTGCCTCCAAACTTTTGATGAGCTACCCAATCTGCATGACCAGGCCGGGGAATACTTCTTTGTTTATTATAATCTTCGCTACGGGTATTTTTATTTTCAAATAAAATGGTGATGGGAAAGCCGGTTGTTTTTCCATTAAAGACACCACTTTTAAAAATGGGATAGTCTTCTTCTTGTCTTGGTGTAGTTCCTTTTTGTTTGCCTCCCTTTCTTCTTTCCAGGTCGGGCAATAAATCATCAGGCGATAATGATAAACCGGCGGGACAACCATCAATAGTTATCCCAACACATTCACCATGTGATTCACCAAAAATGGAAATGCGGAAAAGGCGACCAAAACTATTCATGCCATTTAAACTTATTATTTAAAGATACGTTAACACCGAGTTTTTCCAAGTCCGCCCAAAAATCAGGATAAGATTTTTTAACCGCCTGTGCTTCTTCAATTACCATTTCGCTATCCGCTTTTAATGCAGCTACAGCACAAGCCATTGCAATACGGTGGTCATGATGTGAATGAACATCAGCACCTTTTACAATACCACCGCCATGAACAATCATGTCATCTCCTTCAATATCTATCGTCACACCCATCTTGTCAAATTCATCCTGCAGGGTTAATGCCCTGTTACTTTCTTTATGCGTCAATCTGCTTACACCTTTGATAGTTGTTTTGCCTTTGCAATAAGCAGCCAACGCAACTAACGGGGGAAATAAATCAGGGCAATCTGTTGCATCAAAATAAAAAGCATCCATTTCAACAGGGTGCAGTTGAATCCCTTTTGCATCCATAGCAATGCCAGCATTAGCTGCCATTAATGCATCAATGATTGCTTTGTCTGCCTGGGTGGAAGTTAAATCTAATCCTCTTACTGTAATGGGTCCTGCAATAGCACCGGCAACGAGGAGAAATGCGGCCCCGCTCCAGTCGCCTTCTACAGTATAGTTGTGAGTTGTGAGTTGCGAGTTGCGAGATAAATCGTCAAAGTAAAACTCTTCATAATTTTTATTCTCTGGCAATTTCAACCCAAACTGTTTCATCACATCCAGCGTCAAATCAATGTAAGGCTTGCTCTTCAGATTATTTACTTTAATAGAAACACCTTTTGCATCTGAGGCTGCATAAGCCATCAGCAAGCCAGTAAGAAACTGGGAGCTTAGCGACCCATCTA
>JAJAZO010000480.1 GCA_026785745.1 Chitinophagaceae bacterium
GGTCACGGATGTTTTTTTACTATTGTAACCGTAGCAACCATTCTTTTAACGGGTAACAATTTTATTTTCTGGCCTTTTGCCATTGCTGCTATGACAATACCACTAATTGTAAACCTGGCCGCATTACCAACAAAAATCACTATCCCGGTATTATTTTTCAGTGTGCTGGTGGATCTAATGATTATTGCTTTGTGCATAAGCAACGGTTTTGATTTAGCAGCCAGTTACCGTTGATATTAATGCTCTCTTTTTACCAGGAAAAGAGCCAGCTCTTTGAGTGGCTCTTTTCTTTTCGACAATACCGCAATATCTTCCAGATGAGTGAAAGCTTCATCAAGATATTTATTTTTTAATTGCAACGCCCATTCATCTACTTTACAATCATGAAATATCTGCAGCACTTTTTCTATTTTGTCGGTAGCATTTCCTGCTAAAAGATTTTTTAATTCTTTTTCCTGAGCACCAGTGGCTGTTTCCAGTGCATGCAGCAGTAAAAAGGTTTTTTTATTGGATAGTATATCACCACCTACCTGCTTACCAAACTTCTCTGGATTGCCAAAGGCATCCAGATAATCATCCTGCACCTGGAAGGCTATACCGAGTTTTTTTCCAAACTCATATAGCAGGTGCTGGTTTCTTTCTCCTGCCCCACCCAAAATAGCCCCGGTTTGCAAACTTGCCGCTAATGCTACAGATGTTTTTAATTCTATCATCTTCAGGTATGCATCAAAGCTTACATTATCCATTTTCTCAAAATCCATATCCATTTGCTGTCCTTCACAAACTTCTTTGGCAGTTCTGTTGAAGAGCCTGAGAATTGATTGTAAATATTCAATACTTATCTTATTCAATTCTTCATACGCAGTTACCAGCATTACATCACCAGCCAGCAAGGCAGTGTTTTCTCCATATTTTGTATGCACCGTTTCCATACCCCTGCGAAGCGGGGCTTTGTCCATAATGTCATCATGTATGAGTGTGAAATTGTGAAAAAGTTCAATGGCTGTTCCAACATGCCTGGCATCTTCTTTTATATCATCAAAAAGTTCATTCCCCATCATACAGAGAACGGGACGGATTCTTTTGCCGCCAAGCCTGAGGAAATATTCATTAGGATCATACAAAGTAGCCGGTTCAGCAGGGAAATGCCGCTGATCAAAGTGTAAAGCGAATTTTTGGGAAAGTAGTTCGAATGATTGCATAGTTATAAGAGTTTCACGCAGAGGACGCAGGGCCCGCAGAGGGGTTAATAATTATTTACTATTCGTTTAATTCCAATTTTTAATAATACTTCATTAAAGTTAATCATTAATGCTACTGTGATTTTAGTCAGTTTTAAGTAAGTGACAACTCTTTTAAAATGTACCGGAGGAATTATATACAAAGATTTCAGTTCTATAATAACTTTGTTTTCCACTATTAAGTCGGTTCTAAATCCGATTTCCATTTTAGTTTCCTCAAAAATTACAGGAATTGCCTTTTGTCTTTCAACAGAGACCTCTTTTAGTCAGTCTGTAATACAACACTTCTTCATAAACAGACTCAAGCAATCCAGGTCCTAATTCCTTATGGATATAAATACATTCCTCAATGATGATAGATGTAATCTCATTAATCTCCATCCGATAAATATAATATTTTCTCTGCGTCCTCCGTGTCCTCTGCGTGAAAAGTATTCTCTTAAACTCCAAAAAACTCATTTCCTCTTTTTCCCTTTTTCTTTCGCTATTCTATCTGTTCCTACCTCATCTGCCACCACCCATTCATAATCCAATTGCCTTTTTGTAAGATTGGCCGCCACCACTTTTATCGTCACCTTATCTCCCATACTGAATTTCTTACCACTGCGTTGTCCCACCAAACAATAATCAGATTCTACATGACGGAACTCATCGTACTCCAGCAAACTGTTTATACTTATTAATCCTTCGCATTTATGTTCCACCGTTTCTACCCAAAAACCAAAACTGGCAACGCCACTTATCACCCCTTCAAAATCTTCACCAAGAAAATTCTTCATGTATTGTACCTGCTTATACTTGTTAGCAGCCCTTTCTGCTTCCATGGCAGCTCTTTCCCTTTCGCTGGTATGCTTGCATTTTTCTTCTAATTTTTTATCGGGGTTAATTCTATTTTTTAATACATCTTCCAGTATCCGGTGTGCCTGCACATCAGGATAGCGGCGGATAGGCGAAGTAAAATGGCAATAATGCTCAAAGCCTAACCCGTAATGTCCCACATTCTCTGTAGTGTATTTTGCTTTAGACATGGTGCGGATGCCCAACTGCTCCAGCACATGCTGTTCGGGTTTACCATTCACATCTTTCAACAATTGATTGAATGATGCCGCAATGGCATCGGGTGAAGAGGTATCAAACTTATGCCCGAATTTTTTGGCGAAAGCCGCAAACGGAAGTAACTTTTTTTCATCCGGATCATCGTGGGTACGAAAGGGAAACGGCAACGGCTTGTTGTTGATTTTTATTTTGGAAATATTTTCTGCTACTGTCCGGTTTGCCAGTAGCATAAATTCTTCAATCAACTGGTGGGCTTCTTTACTTTCTTTAATCATGATGCCGATAGGATCACCTTTTTCATCCAGCGTAAAACGTACTTCCTGCGATGAAAAATTTATTGCCCCGTTTTGAAACCGTTTCTTTCTGAATTTCTGTGCCAGGTCGTTTAGTATCAGTACTTCTTCCGCATACAAACCAGCTTTGTTTTCTATTATCTCCTGCACTTCTTCATACGTAAAGCGATGGTTGGAATGAATCACCGTTTTGCCTAACCAATATTGTTTTATATCCCCTTTGGGTGTTATCTGGAAAATAGCAGAGAAGGTCAGCTTATCCTCGTTCGGTCGCAATGAACAAAGTACATTAGAAATATGCTCCGGCAGCATCGGGTTTACCCGGTCTGGTAA
>JAJAZO010000481.1 GCA_026785745.1 Chitinophagaceae bacterium
GAGTATTTTTTCCGCCGCCAGTTATGGTTATTGGTCTTTGGCTTATTCAATGCTTTTGTGCTGTTATGGTTTTGGGATATTTTATTTCAATATGCCATCTGTGGTATGATCCTTTTTGCTTTTCGCAGACTGTCACCCAAAATATTGATCATCGCAGCAGTTGTTTGTTTGTTCTTGCAAACGGCCAGAGATAATGTGCTTTTTTACCGGGATAAAAAAGTAATTACCACCGGGGAAATGATTGCAAAAAAAGATACGACACAGATAAAACTAACGGATGATGAGAAAGCAGAACTTGGAGCGATGACAGGGTTAAAAGAAAAAAATTCTGCTGAAGGGAAAAAGAAAGAAATGGAAAAAAGTCTCCGGAAAGTAAGAGGAGATTATGCTTCCTTTTATGAATACCAGAGCGAAAGAAGTTTTTATGGTGAAGTACATTATACCTACGATGGTTTATGGGACATCCTGATATTTATGTTCTTGGGAATGGCTTTTTATAAAAACGGCGTACTGATGGGTAATGCCCCGGCTAAACTGTATTGGCTGCTGTTTGTTGGAGGAATGGCAGGAGGCATTTTCCTCACCTGGTTTAAGCTTAAACCATTAATTGATTTAAATTTTAATTATTATGAAATTATAAAACAGGTAAAGCTTGAATTATATGAAGTAGCAAGGGTATTCCGTTCTATTGGCATCTTTGGTTTGATAATGCTGTTGTATAAATCCGGCTGGTTCAAATGGTTCTTTGCATTGATGCGGCCTGTTGGGCAAATGGCATTTACCAATTACCTGATGCAATCGTTATTGGCAGGGCTGTTCTTTTATGGAATCGGGTTTGGGTATTTTGGAAAACTGCAGCGGTATGAAATTTATTATGTCGTGGCAGCAACGTGGACATTGCAAATTATATGGAGCCATATCTGGTTGCGTTATTTCCGTTTCGGTCCATTAGAGTGGGCATGGCGTTGTTTAACTTATTGGAAAAAACAACCATTCAGAAAAAATAATTCGGCAACGGATACAATGGGAGTATCGTAAACCGGTATTATAAAATGATTGAGAAGGAATATAATTTTAAATAGTTCAATCTCATCAAATCAACCAGATGTCAAACGGATCAACAACTACTTTAGCTGCACCGGTAAATCAACAGGAAAGAATTATTATACTCGACAGTCTGAGAGGGTTTGCTATTCTTGGTATATTATTGATGAATATTCCAAGCTTCGCTTTACCAAACCCGGTGGGTGGCGACCCCTCAATACTCAATGAATGGGGAACCATCAATTTTAAAGTCTGGAATTTTGTATCATGGTTTCCCGAAGGCACTCAACGGGCAATATTCTCCATGTTATTTGGTGCCGGTATCCTTCTTTTTGTTGGAGGCAAAGAAAAAAGATTAGATGGGTTATTACCGGCTGATTATTTTTTTCGCCGGCAACTATGGCTGATAGTATTTTCATTGATTGATGTTTTTATACTGCTATGGTCTGGTGATATATTATTGGACTATGCTTGCCTGGGTATGATTATGTACTCTTTTCGTAAACTATCTCCTAAAGCATTACTGATTGGAGCTGGTCTTTGTTTTGTTTTTATGCTTGCGAGGGAAAACCGGGATTTGTACCAGGATAAAAAAATGATCCATCGTGGAGAAATGGTAGCAGTAATTGATACTTCTGTAACAAAGCTAACTGTTATTCAAAAAGAACAACTTGGCGCTATGCAAGACTTTAAAAGCAGAACCACGCCGGAAGGAAGGGTGAAGAGAATGGAAAAGGCAATACTAAAAACCCAGGGAAGCTATGAAGAGTTGTATGAATACAGGACTAACCGGTATGTTGATGATTTAGTGAGGTATCTTTTCTTTGGTATATGGGATGTATTGCTTTTTATGTTTTTGGGTATGGCTTTTTTTAAAATGGGAATTTTAACCGGACAGTCAAATGTCAAAGTGTATTGGGGAATGTGTATCGTTGGGCTTGGTATAGGACTCACTTTATCCTATTTCCGTTTGCAACAGCTGGTGGATGTAAAATTCAATTGGTTTGAGTACACTAAAAAATTTGACTTTGCATTTTATGAATTGTCCCGCACATTCCGGTCGATTGGCATATTAGGTTCGTTGATGTTATTATATAAATCAGGTGTGTTTAAATGGTTGTTTGCTTTGCTGCGGCCGGTAGGGCAAATGGCATTTACCAATTACCTGATGCAATCATTAATGTGCGGTTTGTTTTTCTACGGCGTTGGCTTTGGAATGTATGGCCAATTACAACGACATGAAATTTATTATGTGGTCGGGGCTGTTTGGATTTTTCAGATAATCTATAGCCATATCTGGTTGCGGTTTTTCCGGTTTGGTCCATTGGAGTGGGCATGGAGAAGCTTGACGTATTGGAAAAAACAACCGTTTAGAAAATAAAATTTGCAATAAATGCTATTTTCATAAACCGCTTATCCGGCATTGGATAGGCGGTTTGTTTTTGTTACACTGTATGCTTAACTTGTATACCCGGACAATCAATAATCTCCCCCCTGAATTCTTTTAATTCCCCCATTATTTCTTCAAATTAAAAACAAATTTTTTATGAAATTGAGAAACTTGCTTGTTGCCTGCTTCTTATTACCGGTTGTCGCAATTGCCCAGAAAAACTGGACACCCGAACAATGCCTGAAAATTAAAAACATTACATCCGTCCGTGTATCGCCGGATGGAGTTAAAATATTATACACCGTTCGTGAAGCCGTGATGACCGACGATCGCAGCGAATATGTAAACCAGGTATGGCTTTGTAATGCCGACGGCAGCAACTCCATTCAACTAACCAAAGGCGATAAAAACTCTTCCAATCCTAAATGGAGTCCGGATGGTAAATGGATTGCATTTACTTCCTCCAGAGATAGTAAAAACAATTTGTATGTACTGCCTGTAGGCGGCGGCGAAGCTGAAAAAGTAACAGATGTAAAAACCAGTGTAGGCGAATATGACTGGAGTCATGATGGGAAAATGATTGCTTTTACAATGAGTGATGCCGCCGCCGATAAAGAAGAAAAAGATAAGAAAGCAAAGAATGACTGGTATTATATGGATGAAGAGATAAAACAAAACAGACTCTATGTGCTTTGGTTGAATGCAAAAGATACAGCCGGTAAATATGTGCAGAAGAAATTGACCAAAGAAAATTATAATGTAAATGCATTTGACTGGAGTACTGATGGAAAGAGTATTGCATACAGTCATGGTTTTTCGCCAGAGGTCAATCATAATGTGTACAGCGATATTTCATTGATTGAAATTGAAAGTGGAAAAATAAAATCTATCGCCAATACAGCCGCCGGAGAAACAAATCCGCAATTCAGCCCGGACGGGAAAATGCTTTCATATTATTGTACGGCCGACCCGGTTGATTGGTCAGGCCCCCGTCATGCAAAAATTTATTCGTTGACCGATGGTAAAAGCTGGCGGTTAAAAGCAACACCCGATGAAAACGGTGGCATTATTGGTTGGACGCCTGATGGTAAAAATGTATTATGGAGTGAGGCTAATAAAACACTGAACAGTATTTATCAATTAAGTGTTGACGGTAAAACAATTACTGAATGGAACAAAGGCTCAAAAGATTTGATTGGTGCAGCCACACTTAATTCAACAGGAACCTATCTTTCCTTCACATTACAAAATCCATCTCAGTTACCGGAAGCATACATCAGCCCTCTAAATAATTTTTATCCTGTAAAAGTTACAAGTCTCAATGCTGACCATGCAGGTAAAGCGTTACCCAAAACAGAAGTAGTAAAATGGAAAGGTGCTGATGGAAAAGAAATAGAAGGACTACTTACTTATCCTGTCAATTATAAGCCAGGTCAAAAAGTTCCATTTATATTAAATGTACATGGCGGCCCAGCCGGTGTGTTTCAACAAAATTGTGTAGCGGCTAACCAGGGCACTTATCCTATTGCAGCATTTGCTGAAATGGGATATGCAGTGTTGCGCCCCAACCCAAGAGGCTCTACTGGTTATGGAACAGATTTCCGTATGGCTAACCGTGAAGATTGGGGAGGAAAAGATTTTCAGGATCTGATGGCAGGCGTTGATTATGTAATAAAAATGGGAGTGGCCGATTCAACTAAAATGGGAGTGATGGGCTGGAGCTATGGTGGTTTTATGAGCAGTTGGATTGTAGGACATACCGACCGTTTTAAAGTAGCTTCAATCGGCGCCCCGGTAGTTGATTTAGCACACCAGAATCTTACGGATGATATTGAAGGGTTTCTACCCTCCTATTTTAAAGCGAATCCATGGGATGACTGGAGCAAGTATGATGCACATTCACCCTTACGATTTATACAAAATGTAAAAACGCCGGTGATGTTGCAGCATGGCGAAGCAGACCTGAGGGTTCCTTTCAGTAATTCAGTTATGTTTTATAATGCATTAAGAAGAAGAAATGTCCCGGTACGGTTGCTGGCATTACCCCGTCAACCGCATGGGCCTACTGAACCAAGAATGGTATTGAAAACGATGCAGACCAATGTAGAGTGGTTTGAAAAATTTATCGGAGATAAGAAAGGGTTTTAATGAAAAATAGATGCGTAGTATGAAACAAATTTTGATTTTACTTTTCGCAGTCGGTTTTCATTTTTCCTGTAAACAAAATAAGCAGGCAGATAAAATTGACGCAGTACAATATGATTCTTTATATCAACCGGCTGTCTTTACTGATGCCGGTCGGCTGGATAAAATAAAGAAACTGTTTCCTGTAATTGACAGCATTTATAGAAAATATGCAATAGCTAATCATTTCCCCGGCATAGCATTTGGCCTTGTAGTGGATGGTAAGCTTTTATACAGCGGCAATTACGGCTATACTGATATAGATAAGAAAATAGCGGTTACCTCATCATCTCTGTTTCGCATTGCATCCATGAGCAAGAGTTTTACAGCCATGGCGATATTAAAATTAAGAGATGAGGGAAAATTAAATCTTGATGATCCGGCATATTTATATATCCCCGAATTAAAGGAAGCAAAATATCCAACAGCAGATGCACCGCACATCACTATCCGGCATTTACTGACACATGGTGCTGGTTTTCCCGAAGACAACCCTTGGGGCGACAGACAACTGGCAGATAA
>JAJAZO010000482.1 GCA_026785745.1 Chitinophagaceae bacterium
GTGTTAGGAGGCATTAATTTTTTGTCAAAGTGGGTTTCTTCTGTTGATACAACACAAGCAGTCTTAGAACTTATTCTGCATCTGCTGATTGAGGAATGCTTTATAAGCCTCAACATCCTTATTAGCCTTTAGCAAACCTAAATTTTGATCTGTTATAATTAGGAAGTAGTACCTGCCACTCTTTAACCAGGGAAGAATATCGAAAGCCAGTTTAGGCCTGGTGCTTTCTATATAGGTCAGTGCCTCCTGGGTATCTTTAAATGGCGACATCAGCAGGAAGCGGTTGCTCTTGTCAATTTCCACCAATTCATTTCTCATGGTCTTATTATAATAAGTTTGACTGTTAAAACGGGTAAAGGCAGTCTTTGCTTCATTACAAAAAACAGGATCTACCTGAGAGAGTACCATTACTACATAACAAGGCTCAGCAGCATTAAATAGATAGGCCGGAGTGCCGCTTACTGGTGGAGCAGTATTTGTTACCGGTTTGGGATTATTGTTTGCTACCACCGGTTGTGTTTTCACAGAATCTGTTTTTCGTTGTACAGGCGGAATTGTTACTACCGGAGGAGTAACGGTTGTACTACCATCAGTGTTGCGGGTAACAACAAGATTACTTAACTCTGTTTCTATTTGAACCCTTCGTGTCAGCACAGTCAGCAGGTTAGTTGCCCTGATGGCAAGGGGTGTATTAGGAAACTGGCTTATGATAGAAGTCAATATAGTTCTTGCTGTGCTGTCATTTCTTTGTTTAATGTAGTAAACTGCTTCGATATAGAGTAACTGTGGTGTCCAGTAATTATTTCCATACTGGCTGTCAGCAATTTTCTTTTCCGCAATGGCCTGATCAAATTTTCCTTCTATAAACAGGTCATAGATTTTCTCGTAAGTTTTAGTGGCATCCGGATTAATTCCAGTGGATTTGGGGTTCTTTCCTGTATTTACAATAGTAGTAAAGTTGCTGCTGCCAAATTTGTCACCCATCAGTTTTTTAACAGCCGCCGCTTTTGCTGATTCTCCATTTTTATTATAACAATAATAAAGATTGAAAAGCACTTCATCCATTTTATCAAAGAGAGGGAAGCGGCTTCGAAGCTGCTCTAATGATTCTGTACCTGCTTTGCAATCTTCAATTTCCTGCACATATATTTTGCCCATTACAAACATAGCTTCCTGCAACGAATCATTTGATTGCTTTACCAGCTCTGGTGTAAGCGGCAGGTTGGCATATAAATCTTCATAAGTTACTTCGCCTACTACTGTATTATCACGGCCGGGTCTGTTGTTATTTGTATTATCGCCCGGCTTGTTGTTACTGTTCTGTTGTATCGTTGCATTAAGGGTAGAGCTGCGCCTCCAGTTGTCAATATTAGGGCGGGTTCCCCACCTGGCTTTAAATTCAGTGGCACCCCTTGTTTTGGAAGCAGCATTATAAAAGTACCACTCACCTTTTGGTTGTGTTGCAGGGAAAAGGGCAGGCGCTGAAAAAGAAGGCCCGGCTACTATTGGGGCTTCGTCTTTCAACCCCTGTTTTTTACGGATTTCCTTTACCAGTTTTTTTACAAAATCTTTTCTTTCGTCTTCCTGCATAGCTGCGATGCGTTGCAGACTGTCCTGGCGTACAGCAATTTCAAAATTAGTAGCCAGGTTGCCCAGCATTGTTTTTCTTGTCTTAATATCATCCAGGTTTTTAAGGGTAGGGTCATCTAACCGCAGACTGTCGTAAAAGTTATAAGACTGGCGGTATTCTTTTCTTTCATACGAAAGTTCAGCCAATTGAAGAAAGGCTTTGTTTCGTTGAGCAGCATTATTGCTGGTGAATTCTGTACTCTTTTGCAAGAGTTTCATTGCTTCATCAATATTATTTCCTTCCAGTTGCATCTGTGCAGCCATATAGTAAATAATATCCTGATATTCTTCATACTTATCCCTTTTGGCCATTTTCAGCAACTCCGCCACATTCTTGTCAATTGTTTTTTCGCCACCATCTTTATTTACCCTGATGGCATAGAGCCGGGCATAAATATCTAATATCGGGTTAGTAGTATGGCTGCTTACTTTTACATAATACTTTTCTGATTCTTTGTGATTGCCTGATAGCTCATATAGCTGAGCAGCAAGATATTCCCATCGGGCTTTTTCCTGCAGGTTAGTGGCGCTGCTTAATGCTTCTACCAGGTGTGTTGCGGCACTATCCCACATATTCTGTTTATAAAACCACAAAGACTGCACTTCATGCAAATCATTTTGTAAACGTTTTGGAAAGAGAGGATCGTTTCTCAATGTCACAATCATGCTGGCGGCTTCTGCCAATTGATCTTGTGCCAGAAAATTTCGTATTTGCCAGACAAATGCTTCATTACGGCTGGGTGGTTCAGAAAATAGTTTGCGGGGCAGGCTTTTCTTTTCTTTTGTAGAAATGCTGTAAGCAGAATTGCCGTCCATTTTACTTCCAATGGTACGGTAATAACCATCTTTTTCTTTTGGTGCAAAAGCATAATTGATAAACTGGAACATCAGGTAAGCCGAATCAAATTTCTTTTGCAGGTAATAAGATGCTCCCCATAGCAGGTAAAGGTTATCTACCCAATCGTTTCGCAGATCATGCAGGGCTATACCGGTGGAAGATTTGTAGGTTATCGAATCGAGCTGAATGGAATCCTGTACCGTTGCCTCTAATGAGTAATTGTAAAAAGGTAATAACTTGGTGTAATCATCCACAAAAGCCGTCTTGGCTCTTCCCAGTACCTCGTTCAGTTTATTATTGGCATTGAAATAATAGTTATAATGCGTTATTGTGTTCTGGATAAAACGCTTCGGCAAACCGAATTTGCCTTTATCCGATTTTTCAGATCGTAATACTCTTTCTTCGTATTCCTGTGGTTTCTTGATTTCGATATCTACACCCTTCTGGCTGAAAGCAGGTAGGGAAGCCTGGCAAAGGATAATAAAGATAAAAGCAGTAAAAGTATATTGGTTGGGTCGCATTTTTAGTCTTAATCTAAAGTCTTAATAACTGAATTTCAAACATTTTAGTATAAAAGCAGAGCTAAAAATCTCCCCATTATTTTCATTAATTGTGTTTAAAAATAAATAGCGTTGAATTCTGGCCGCTAATATCCTCAAATCACTCATAATCAGGCGAAAATAAGCCTTTTTTTTGACGGTAAATTGATGAACGGAAACTGGCAAAACCAGAGCCCATTACTTACCTTTAGTTTCCTAAAATTTGGTTATGGTAAAATTAGATGCCGGATCCACCCTGAAAAGGCTCCGGAACCGCTACCGGCTGGTGGTGATGAACGATGATACGTATGAGGAAGTAGTTACATTTAAGCTGTCCCGGTTAAGTGTTTATATCATGTTGAGCACCATTTTTGTATTGCTGGTAGGGCTAACAGTTGCTCTTATCGTTTTCACCCCGTTGAAGTATTATATTCCGGGAGCCGCAACTGATTATAAATCGGCAACTGAATTAAGGCAGCTAAAATACCAGGTGGATGGATTGGAAAAACAAAACACCTATAATGTGCAGTATATTGAGGGCATTAAAAAAGCCTTGAGTGGAACTAATACCGTAAAATTAGACACCGTCAAACTTGATGTACCAAAAGCGGAACCCTCAAACGATTAATTAATTTTTATGTTCAATACTAAAAACAAAACTGACATGCAACAAGATAAAACGAATGGTGGCGGTGCCACACTAATTGGTGCAGGCACTACACTTAAAGGGGACATACACAGTAGCAACGACCTGCGGATAGATGGTACCGTTCTTGGTAATGTCACCAGTGCTGCAAAGATTATTGTTGGTAGCAGCGGAGTAGTAGAAGGAGATATTTCCGGCAACCAGGCAGATATTGTAGGAAAAGTGTCCGGCAATATCCGCTCAAAAGAATTGCTGCAACTGCGGGGCGATTGTGTAGTAACAGGAAATTTGTATGCAGGAAAATTGCAGTTGGAACCGACCGCAACTTTCAATGGACAATGTCACATGGGTGCTAATATTGTAGAGATGAACAGCAATGAACAACAAGCCGCCATCAAATAGTAATAAACAGTTTTTTCTCCGGTATGCCAGCCTGGGCACCCAGTTATTAGTGGCACTGGGACTGGCAGTATTTATCGGGTTGAAAGCAGATAAATGGCTGCACACATCACCATTGCTGGCCTGTGTCTTACCTTTAGTCACCCTCATCGCTATTTTTTACAAACTGATGCGGGAAACAGCCAAATCACCAAAAGATGAAAAATAGTAAGCCCTGGTTTCCTTTACTGCTTCTGTTTGTTTTTTTGAATACTTTTTTTTTGACGGGCAAAAATTTTCTGAACAAGCAGGGTGTTGACCACCTGGTGTTGATTGGTGGTAACCTGGTTTTATTCATTGCAACTGCTTTATCGTTTTATATCTCCCATAAATCAATTACTTCAAACAATCCTAATTCTTCTGTCCGGTCTTTATATGGAAGTTTTATGATAAAATTTTTCCTTATCGCTATTGCCGCTTTTATCTACATTATGGTGGTTAAAAAGAATGTCAATAAACCAGCATTGGTAATTTGCATGGGCCTTTACCTTGTTTATTCTTTTGTGGAAGTAGCATCATTGCAGAAATTGTTGAAACAAAAAAAGCAGGATTCGGTTGCCGGAAATCAATAAAACTTGTCAGACAGGAATGATAAGACGACAGACCAAGTGAAGAAAAAAAAGAATGCCTAAAAAAGAAGTTCCCATTGACCATTTACAAAATTATTTGCCTCCCGGCACAGGCGATGGTGTAACGGCTTATCTGCAACAATACAAAGTACATTTAACGATTGCCAAAGAACGAAAAAGCATTTTAGGTGATTATCGCCACCGCACCCATCATGCCAATCACCGCATCAGTGTAAACGGCAATCTCAATAAGTTTTCTTTCCTTATTACTTTGTTACATGAATTAGCCCACTTGCTCACTTTCGAGCAGCATAGTAATAGAGTACTCGCACATGGCAAGGAGTGGAAAATGATATATGGGCAATTGCTGAAACAGTTTTTGGAAAGCCGGGTTTTTCCGGCCGACATTGAAAAGGAGTTATTGCAATCATTAAAAAACCCTGCTGCCAGTAGCTGCGCCGAAGATGGTTTGTTGAGAGCCTTAAGAAAGTATGACGTAAAGGAAAACCATCATCAATTAATTGAAGAAATACTGCCCGGTGCTTTTTTTAAAATAAAAGATGGCAGGGTATTTCAAAAAGGGGAGAAGCTGAGAAAAAGATTTAAATGCAGGGAAGTAAAAACCGGAAAAATGTATTTGTTCAGCCCGGTATACGAAGTCGAGTTAATGAGTCGGGAATCTTGAGCCGATAGTCGGGAGTAAATACATCTCTTTTGGAGTCTGACTCCCGACTCAAGGCTCCTCACTCCAAACTGCGAAGCATCCACAAACTGCACCCGGTATGTCCGCTATTACCCATTGGCCCTTTTAAATACTCAAAACCAAATTTTGCATACACTTTCACTGCCTGTTTCAGTTCCGGCATCGTTTCCAGGTACACTTGCTTATAACCGGCTTCATTAGCAAAGGCTAAACTTTTTTCTATCAATGTTCTGCCAAGACCAGTACCCCTTGCCAGCGGCCGCAAATACATTTTTACCAATTCACAAGTAGCATCAGGCAATCCATCGGTTGGATAAATACCACCACCGCCAACTATTTCACCATCCAGCTCAGCTACAAAATAAGCAGCACCTTCTTTTTGAAATAATTCATACAAGGCATCTGTTGTTGCATCATAATACACGGTACCGGGGTGATTGGCACCAAATTCTGCCAATGTATCTTTTACAATTTTGGAAAGAAAAGGATTATCTGCCGGCTGAATAGTGCGGATGGAAAGGTTATTCATTTTGCAAATATAATATGCTAATTAAAACCAGGAACAATGTAACTTTAAAGAGTCGGCTTCCGGTAACCGTATAATTTGTAAATACCCTATATTGGGTATATTCGTATAGATTTAATGGCCTTATTTTTACATAAGAGATTTGAAATATATTTTTTCATCATATAGGGATCATTACTCCGTATCGAAAAAAGGAATACATTTAAACAGTCATTAATTTTTATCACCCCAAAAAAACAATTATGAAAAGGATCAAACTCTTATTTTCTGCCACAATGCTGCTGATGGCTTCAGTAGCATTTGGACAAACAGAAAAAAATGTATCTGCTTTCAAAGAAGGTACAACATTAACCGATTCGGACATAGGTTTTTTAAGCCTTGTTTCGAGTGCAGCTCTTGATGTTAGCCGCGGTGCATCTGACAGAACAGCCACTATCAGCGGTGTAACTTACAGAACCGGTCAGGTGCTGACCAGTGCAAATGCCAAATCAATTAACAAGGCAGTTAAAGCATTCCGGAAGAATTACAAAGCTCCTGAAGGTTCCCGTGGTGCAGGCCTTTGTTACTACTGGTACTACTATTGTGATGGTTGGGGATATTGCTATTGGTACAAGTATTGGTACTACTGTTAAGAAATTTCAAAGCCGGTTCAATTGAGCCGGCTTTTTTATTCTCTGCAAAGTGGTGTTATTATATTTTCCACTCCACCACCTCATTTTCCCATTCGGGGCGGTAGGGTGTAGCAGCTTTAATATAATTATCTGTATAGCCCTCAATCATATCGTTCTTATCTTTTCCTTCAAACAGTACTTTGCGGATTTGCCCTGCATGTTGTTGAGTAAAGTATTGCAGTTTCATGTAAGAAAGATTGCGCAGCGTTTTGTTCCTTTCATTACGGATATTAACGGGAATAACCGGCTTCAAGGTTAGTGCATGAGTGTTATTCCTTTCAGAATAAGTGAATACATGCAGATATGAAATATCTAAGGAATGAAGAAAGTCAAATGTTTCTTTAAAATCTTCATCGGTTTCGCCGGGAAACCCTACGATAACATCCACTCCAATAGCACAATGAGGCATTAATGTTTTAATCAATGCAACTCTCTCTGCGTATAGTTCTCTTTTATACCGCCGACGCATTAATCCTAGAACTTTATTGCTGCCACTTTGCAATGGAATATGAAAATGAGGCATGAATTTATCACTGTTGGCAACAAACTCAATTATCTCATTCGTCAATAAATTCGGTTCAATAGAAGAGATACGATAACGTTGAATACCTTCTACCTCTTCAAGAGCTTGTATAAGACTAAAAAAGTTTTCTTTCTTTAAAGTTTCTAAAGTCCCCTTTAGAGCCTGTCCCGACAATGCGAGAGGGTTTGGGGGTTCAAAATCCCCAAGGTTTACACCCGTTAACACTATTTCCTTTACACCATGTTTAGCTAAATGTTTAACATTCTCCAGCACATTTTCTATGCTATCACTCCTGCTTTTCCCTCTTGCCATCGGGATAGTGCAGAAGGAACAATTATAATCGCAACCATCCTGTACTTTTAAAAAAGTTCTTGTTCTGTCATTCACCGACCAGGAAGAATGAAAGCCGGATACTTCTTCAATATCGCAACTACAGATTTTTGCCGAATCGCCTTTCACCAGTTCACGGATATGATGGACTATATTAAATTTTTCCGCAGCACCTAATACTAAGTTCACCCCCGGTATTTGGGAAATTTCTTTTGGTTTTAATTGGGCATAACAACCAGTAATGACCACAAAACTTTCTGGTGCTTTTCGTTGTATCCGGCGTACCAACTGGCGGCATTCTTTATCTGCATTGTCAGTAACGGAACAGGTATTGATTACATACACATCTGCCAGGTCATCAAAAGCCTTTTTCTCAAAACCTTCATTTTCCAACAGGCGGGAAAGAGAAGATGTTTCGGAAAAATTGAGCTTGCAACCGAGGGTATGAAAGGCTACTGTTCTTGATTCTGCCATGCAACTACGCCTACTTGCTTAAAAGGAAAGCCGCAATAGTAAATGTGGCTTCGTCGCACAAGTAGAGGGCAAAGATAAGTAAGAACTAATTCAGACACACGGATGACACGGATTTGACAGATTTAAGTTCCAACAGGGATAATCCAAAATTCAGCGAAGCAGAATATATCAGTGTTTATCCCTCCCATCTGCGACATCCGTATGCCTGTATTTAATACCCCACTATCACTGATTTACTTTTAATTTGTACCAAATTATTTCCTTTGAACAAGAAATGGGTCCCCTATATCCTCATTGCGTTGATGGTAATTGCTATTATTGTAATAAAGCAATATAAAAGTAGGGATACACCTGTCCCAAAACCAAGGGTTACCAATAATAATAAACCAAAAGATCCGGCTACAAACCCCACTGACCGGGACAAAGGGTTTGACCGCCGTACCGCTTTGCTCGAATACAGTAACCATGCAAAATGCCGGATGCAATGCCGCAAAATTTCGCAGGCTGAAGTGGAAGAGATAATGCGGGATGGAAAAATAAATTACAACAAAAGTGATTTGCAAAATGCAAGATGCCCCCGGTATGCGGTGGAAGGGGTTACCAATGATGATCAACGGGTGAGAATTGTGTATGCGCAATGTAATGAATCAACGACAGTGGTGACCGTAATTGATTTAGCAACAGATTTTAAATGCAGTTGCCCCGGTGATGATGATAAATATAAAAACCGGAACTGATGAAGCAATTGCTTAAGCCGCTACAATGGATTTACAGTATTTATGCCTTCATCATCTTCATTGCTGTAATGTTATTGATTTTTCCATTTGCTATTCTCGCCAGTTTTTTTGGAGGGATAAGGGGAGGCAATATGGTAATGCGGCTTTGTATGCTCTGGGCCGACCTGTGGTTTTTCCTGATTTTTATCTGGCACAAAAAAATATATGAATCGCCGCATGATAAAAGCAAGCAATATATTTTCCTGACAAACCATATTTCATATATAGACGCAGCCATGATTCCCAAAGCTTACCGCCAACCGGTGAGACCATTGGGCAAAATAGAAATGAGTAAAGTGCCGGTGTTCGGTTTTATTTACAGAAATGCAATTGTAACCGTTGACAGGAGCAGTGCTATTAACCGGGCAAACAGTGTACGGGTATTAAAATCATTGATCAATAAAGGTATTTCCGTATTGGTTTTCCCGGAAGGAACATTTAATATGGGAACTACACCTTTAAAAGAATTTTATGATGGTGCATTCCGGGTGTCCATTGAAACGCAAACGCCGGTAAAACCTGTTTTGTTTTTAGATGCCTACCGCAGAATGCCGTATGAAAGTTTGTTTTCGATGAGTCCCGGCCAAAGCCGGATTGTTTATTTGGATGAAATAATTGTTTCATCTTATACGCTTAAAGATGTGGGAAGATTGAAGGATGAAGTATATGCCAGCATGGAAAAGAAGTTGATTGAGTATGATGCGGCGTGGAGAAAACCCCAAACCCCTAAAGGGGCTTTAGACTCCGATATAAATTAGATTTGCTATTGAATGCAGCAGGAAATTATAAATATGAATGCAACCGGTTCCCCTTTAGGGGTGGAGGGGTTTTATGCCGAAATCATCATACCCGCCGCTTTACCTAAAAACTATACCTGGTCGGTTCCTGCCCATTTACTTGAAGCAGTAAAACCCGGTTGCCGGGTAGAAGTGAACCTCGGTAAAAGCAAGAAATATGCTGGCATTGTAAAAAGGTTACTGATAGATAAACCTGAGTTTATTGAAACAAAAGATATTCTGAATGTACTGGATGTGGAACCGGTAGTGTTTGAAGAGCAGTTGAAACTATGGGAATGGATAGCTTCTTATTATATGTGCAGTGAAGGAGAAGTGATGGCAGCGGCGTTGCCCGCACATTTTAAACTCTCCAGCGAAACAATTATTGTTTATAATGAAGAATACGGCGATAATTTTTCGGCCCTCAATCATGATGAATATATTGTTGCAGAAGCATTGCTGATAAAAAAAGAATTGCGGCTGACAGAAGTACAACAGTTGCTGGACTCATCCCATGCCCGCCTGCCGGACAGGCAGGTCTATCCGGTTATTAATAGCCTTATCAATAAAAAAACCTGTTTTGTATGGGAAGCATTGAAACAAACCTATGCACCCAAAAAGGAAACGTATGTGCTGCTGAACCCGGAGTATGATAATGAAGACAAACTCTCTGACTTGCTTAATAACTGGACAAAGGCTCCCAAGCAGATGGAACTCCTGCTCAGTTATCTACATTTGATGAAAACAGAAGGGGAGGTGGTAAAATTAACATTACTGAAAAAATCCGGGGCAACGGATGCACAGTTGAAAGGGTTGGTAGAAAAGAAAATCCTCTGGCTGGAGAAAAAAACTATTGACAGGATAAAATACCTGCCCAAAAATGTGCAGATTGATTTTGAACTGAGCAAAGCACAGCAAAAAGCATTGGAGCAGGTAAAAGAACAACTCGGCGCAAAACCAGTTTGTTTACTTCACGGTGTAACTTCCAGCGGCAAGACAAATATTTATATCAAACTGATTGAAGAATATATCAAACAGGGCAAGCAGGTATTGTACATGTTGCCGGAGATTGCACTTACATCACAGGTGATACGAAGATTACAAAAACATTTTGGAGGCTACATTGGTATCTATCATTCCAAATTTTCGCAAAATGAAAGAGTGGAAATATGGAATAAAGTGAAAAATGGAGAACTGAGAGTGATACTTGGTGCAAGATCTTCAGTGTTTCTTCCGTATCAGAACCTCGGTATGATAATCTGCGATGAAGAAAATGATACTTCTTACAAGCAACAGGAACCGGCACCAAGATACAATGGCCGTGATGTGGCTATTTATTTTGCTTCCTTATTTAACGCCAAAGTTTTATTGGGAAGCGGTACACCATCCGTAGAAAGTTATTTTAACGGCAGTACCGGTAAATATGGTTTGGTAGAATTGCTGGTACGTTACGGTGATTTAAAATTGCCGCCGCTGGAATTTGTTGATACAAGAAAAGTTATCCAGAAAGACAGGTCAAAAGTAATGTTATCACCCCGGCTGATTGAAGCGGTAAATGAAGTGCTGGCAAGAAGCAAACAAATAATTCTTTTCCAGAACCGAAGGGGGTATGCACCATACCAGGTTTGTAGCACCTGCGGCTGGATACCGCAATGCAAATACTGTGATGTATCGCTGACCTTTCATAAACTTAGTAATAAACTAATTTGTCATTATTGCGGCACTACATATCCGCCGGTACATACCTGTGCGGCCTGCGGCAGTGATAAGTTTACACAACGGAATTTCGGAACTGAAAAAATTGAAGAACAATTGCAGGAAACATTCCCCGATGCCAAAGTAGCGAGGATGGATATTGACACCGTAAAAGGTAAAAATGCACATGATGTATTAATACAGCAATTTGAACAAAAGCGGATTGATATACTCGTAGGCACACAAATGGTGGTAAAAGGGCTTGACTTTGATAATGTTGATTTGGTGGGCATATTAGATGCAGACGGGCTACTACATTTCGCCGACTTTAGAGTGAATGAAAGGGCTTTCCAACTGATAGAGCAGGTGAGTGGTCGTGCAGGCCGCAAAGATGAAATGGGAAAAGTATTAGTACAAACTTCTCAACCCACACACCCCGTATTACAATTTGTACATCAGCATGATTATAAAATGATGTTTACCGAAGAACTAAAAAAGCGGAAAGAGTTTTTCTATCCTCCGTTCTCCCGTATCATTCATGTTACGTTCAAACATAAAATAAAAGAAGTAGTGGAAAGAGCAGCACTGCAATATGCCGAGGCAATGAAAGTTAAATACGGCCAGTATATCGTTGGCCCTGCTGAACCTGTTATCGGCCGAATAAGAAACCAATACCTCGCAGAATTATTACTGAAACTGCCAAGAGATGGCAAAACGATTAATCAGTGTAAAAAAGATTTATTGGAACAAGTGGCTATACTGCATCAGCATAAGAGTTATCGGAGTGTGACGGTGGTGGCGGATGTGGATGCGGTGTAGCATGTGAAAGCAGCGCAGAAAGAAGTAGTTTTTTAAAATAATTCATTCCAGGGCATTACCAGAATATTGCCACTTCTTTTTTGCATTGTTTTTCCACCATACACCAGTTGCTTCTCCTTTGTTTTTTTATTTAAGGAAGAAAAATAGTTAAGCCCTTTGAAAAAATCCTGGGCTATTGTTTCGCCGGCTTTTAACTCCATCGCAATTAGTTTACCTGCATTGTCAATAAGTATATCCACTTCATTTCCTGTTTTGTCCCGCCAGTAATAAAGATTATCCTGCTGTCCCTTATTCAACCGCTCCTTCAGTAGCTCACTCACTATCATATTTTCAAATAATGGGCCTTTCGCAGCATGTGTTATTATTTGTTTTGCGTTATTTATTCCCAGTAAAGAACAGGCAACTCCGGTATCATAAAAATATAGCTTGGGTGTTTTGATAATACGTTTATTAAAACTACCATGGTAGGGTTTCAACAGGTAAATAATAAAACTACTTTGCAGTATGCCCAGCCATGCCGTTACTGTCTTCTGGTCAATACCGGAGTCATTACCCAGCGAAGTCATATTTAATATCTGTCCTGTCCTTCCGGCACAAAGCCGTAGAAACTTGGCGAATTGCGACAAGTTGCTGATATTTTTTAATTGCCTTACATCTCTTTCCACATAGGTGTCCAGGTAACCGGAATACCAGTCTGCCGGGTTTATTTTTTTAGCAATTACTTCAGGATACCCTCCGTTCAGTATATGCCAGCTATATGCTGCTTTCAGTCTTTTACTTTCCTTTAGCTCTGCCAGCGACAGCGGTAGTAATTGCAGGTAGGCAATCCTGCCGGATAATGTTTGTGTGATATTTTCTTGTAACAGGAAGTTATTGGAGCCGGTTAAGATAAAGAGTCCTCTCTTTTTTGTTTCGTCTAATACCTGCTGCAGATAGGAGAAAAGGTGTGGAGCTCTTTGTATTTCATCTAAAATAGCCCCGGTTTTAAATTGTGCCAGAAATCCACGGGGATCTGCTTTGGCAAATTCAAGTACGTCAGGGTTTTCAAGTGATATATATGGTTTATGGGGAAATACTAATCTGCACAGAGTGGTTTTGCCACTTTGCCTGGGGCCCACCACCGCTATGCTGCGGAAAGTGGCCGCCAGTTTTTGTAATCTTGCTTCTGCAGTTCTCTTTATCATGCCATAAAGATAATATTATTTTGGACAAATCCGGAATTCAATTCCGGATTTGTCCAAACGGGTTCGAGCTTTAAAGCGATGCAGCATTATGGTTGAGTGAGAATTACTTACCAGGAAGTTCTATCCTGCATCAGCATAAAAGCTATAGAAGTGTGACGGTAGTGGCGGATGTGGATGCGGTGTAGGAAAAGTAGTTGCTATTAAATAAGCCGTAAGTGCTGATTTTCTAATTTTACGTTGAAATGAATATCTGCTTTTAAGGCTTTGAAAACTTTAAGAACAGTATCAATAGTTGCACTGTTTGCACTGCTTTCCAGTTTGGATATTTGTGCTTTTTGAACACCTACCAATTTCCCTAGTTGCTCTTGTGTCAGGTTACGTTCCTGCCGGGCTTTTTTAATCATATGGCTCAACACCTCCATATTAAGTTTATATTCATAGTCCTCTCTTTTTTTAGTTCCTTTTTTCCCAATGAACTCATCCTTCATTTCATCAAGGGAATATGTTTTTGGCTTTATTTTTTTCATATAATTATTTTTTTTGTTTAAAATGATTTCTGCGAATATTTTCGGCTTTGTCAATTTCTTTCTGTGGTACTTTATCCGTTTTTTTTATAATGCCGTGGGTTGCTAGGACTAGGGTATCTGTAATATCGGTTTTATCCCAAAAGGCTAAAAGCCGATATTGAAGATTTCTGTATTTTGTTCTGAACTCCCATATATTATTATTTAATTTTTTGAAGAGTTTCGGGTCATTTGTTTGTTCTGCTATGTTTAAGTTGTAAATTATTTTATCTGCCGCTTTTTCATCTATAGATTTCAAAAACTCCCTAACCTCTTCAAAGAATTCAGTTCTAAAGTATCTGACTCTGTTGCCATGCATATTGCAAATATAATAAACGGTTTCTAAATATAGAGACTATATTTTCTTATTACGAATTGCTATCCTGCATAAGAATAAAAGTTTCAGAAGTGTGAGGTGGTGGCAGATGTGGATGCGGTGTGATGTTCAGGGCTTATGCTTCCTTATCGCAGTAAGGATTTTAATTCTTCTATTGAGATTGCTTCTTTTCTTTTATGAATCATTGCATGACAGTTGGGGCAAACTGGTCTTAGGTCTTTTATTGGGTCAATTATAGATTCCTGACCATGTTGACCCACCATTCCTATTCATGTTGACCCACCATTCTTGCATGTTGACCCACCTCAAAATAGTTTTGCTGGTGTTGTTTATTCTTGCATGTTGA
>JAJAZO010000483.1 GCA_026785745.1 Chitinophagaceae bacterium
ATAAGAATTGCTGCTGGAGGTGATACCCGGTTTCAATCAGTAAAAAATGGATTGGCATTGATTGAAAACGAATCTATCATCTTTGTACATGACGGAGTTCGTTGCCTTTTGTCAAACAAACTAATTCATCGGTGTTATGTACAGGCAGTAGAAACCGGAACTGCAATTCCGGCTGTTGTGTCTAAAGATAGTATCAGGTTATTAACAGATGAAGGTAACGAAGCATTCGATAGAAATAAAGTCATGATTATACAAACACCGCAAACTTTTCATAGTAAAATATTATTATCGGCTTTTCAGATAGATTACAAAGACAACTTTACCGACGAGGCAACAGTAGTGGAAGCGTATGGTATGAAAGTTTCGCTGGTGGAAGGCGAAGAGAATAACATTAAAATTACCAGACCGTTGGACTTGCTGATTGCAGAGAAGATATTAGAAGAGAAAGGCGTTGATTTATAGAGTAACTAATATGAACTATTTCTTCAACCATTTTAAATAAAACGGAAGCCGGTTGATTTTTAACGCCGGATATACTTCATGTGCAGCTCCAAAACTACTGTAGAAAAAAGCCAGGTTAGGAATATCTGAGCCTTCAAAATCCAAAAGCATGTTTTTCCTTTCATTGTCTTTAATAAATGCGTCAATAAGTGCATGAGAAGAACCAGTGTTTTTGCTGTCAGGATGATTACCCACAAGAATATAGTAAGCCCTGTTATGTGAAAAAAAGAAAACACAGGCAGCCAGCAATTTTTTTTCACTGGAAAAAACCCCATAGGTTGCCGCCATATGCCGGGAAGAGAGGTAGTGATAGAGCTTTCTGAAGTGTTCAATATTCTCACTTTCTTCATTGCCCTGACTTTTCATTTGCTGCACAGCCAGTTCAATTACTTTCTCCACCTCAAAGTCCTTTTGAAACGAACAACCAAGCTGAAAAGATTTCTTAATATTTCGTTGAATATTCTCTCTATAGTTTCCGTAGAGAACTTCATAAGGCTTATTCAAATCAAGCACATAATTACTTCTTGTAGTAACAAATTTAGCTGGTGAGACTTCAATGTTTTTGTTGTTTAGAGATATATCAATAAAACGGAATGAAGCAGGCACGGATTTTATAAAAGAGCTAACCTGCTCTGTAGTAATTTTTTTTCCAAATACACCCAATTGTGCGGTAAGGAAAGGCTGGTATAAATACCGGATGACATATTTCTTATTCCATGTTAATGGCATTACTGCTTCGTAGTCATTCAATATTAAAGCATCCCAGTGTTTTGCCATGTGATCGAGATAAAAGGAATAGGCATAAATCAAACCATTGCCTGCCGTGTCAATACAGGCATCCCATTTGGTTTTATCAATTTCACTGTGAGTGAGGTATAGTATGTTTGATGGGCCGCTCATCAAAAATTAAAATTGCGGTCAATTTTCCGGAAGCTGAAATTGGAAATATCTATCGAAAAAGAAATCTTCTTCCAGAACCTTTCTCTTTTGGCTATAGTTGATTTAAAGTAGTCTCCATAAACACTGCTGTAAAAAAGTGGGATGTAAATATTTATTGTTTCTTTCAAAATCGGAATATGGAAACCTGCATCAAAAACAAAACGGTCCGTTTCAGCTTTTTGTTTCCATGCTTCAGCATACGTACCAATATCAACAAAAAATTTTAATGGAATTTTTATTGGTAATAAACTTAATGGATTAATACCGGAGGGAATAGTTGTACTGAAGTTGACCGCTATCAACCAGTCATCGGTTTTCGCTACTTTGTCGGCGAGCAAATCAGTTCTTACTTTAAAGCCGCCATCTCTTACCATTATTTGCTGGCTCAGGAGTCCCTGAAATTTATTTCGACCGGCGAAATAATCACTATAAGTATAATCTTCATATCCACTAGCTCCTGTCATATTCAGGTGATAACGGTCTGTAGCAAATTGTTTGGTGATTGTCCGGGAACCGGTATAAAAGAATTTGCCACCAAACAAACGAACATCCAGCCCACCCCCTTTTTGATAGTTAAAGAAATATTTGCCGGTAAAAGCGGCACGGGCAAAATATTTTCCCTGTTCTATTTTTAGCTCTCCGCTATAAGGATAAAGTACCCGGTTGTTTTCAATCACCAATCGTAATTGGTTCAGCGTTCTGTTCTCACTGATAGTCCTGTACCTGCTGGTGATGGTGGTATCGGGTCTTGGTGGAGTGATGATGGTATCATTGAAGAAACGAAGACCATCTTCTTTTATAAGGAATGATTTGAATTGAATAAAACGGTTAAAGTTGTTGCGGGGATTTTTTTCTTTTAAAGTGAATTTAATACCCGGTACTATTTTAGTAAACCCAAGAAATGTTTTTTTGCCATCTTTATCAGTAAACTGGTCGGCAGTGAAAGTGGAGCCGCTTACACCAACATCAATACTTTTAAAAGCTGAGTTAGGATAAAAACTGTAGGAAGCAAATCCAAGCCCGGTTAATTTTTTTGAACCAGTAGCATACATTGGAGCTAACAGGAATTGAAAGTTGGGTGGAGGAAGTTTCATATTGGTAACAAATCCACCAAGCATTATTTTGTCATAGCTGTTGGCCCCAATAGCCGGACCAATCAGTATCAAATCTTTTGTTGGGTTTTTCATGAAATCAGCCAGTGGTTTTGGGTTCATCAGGAAAACAGTTTTTGTTCCTGTTCGATTTTGATTTGGTAATGTCCCTGTTTTGTTTAAATAAGAAAAAACGGAATCAAGATTTTTGCCACTGCTTTCTTCCATCACTTTTTTAAAGTCTTCCGGTTGTGGATGTTTAAATTGCCAGCG